>CAILAO010000150.1 GCA_903832105.1 uncultured Pseudomonadota bacterium
CATCCTGTAATACACCTAAATGTCGTAAGGGCCTTTTTGGCGGCTGTGTGCCTCCATGCAAGCTGAGATGTGGTGAACACCATAACGATGCCCGTACTAGTCGCGTACTGCGGAAAGGTAATAATCGAACCCATAAGTTTATTGCTCCTCATCCAGCGCTACAACGAGTCTCGGAGGTTATGCCATCGACGCCCCCTTGAGGTTGCAGGGCATACTCCTCTAACAAGATTTGATAGAATTTTAATGTTTTTCCTTTAACTGGTAGTGACTTCAACTGCAAAATCTTGGTATCATTTATATGTTAAACGATCTATTTAGTTTCGAGTGGCGCGGTTGATATTCCCTCATTAGCTCGTTCTTGGTCGGAAGGAACTCTAAAATTGAATGTAATTAAAGACGGAAAAAAGCGCGTCCTCTTAGTGGATGACGAAGACCGCATTGTGAACTTTATGGCTTTGAAACTCAAGGTTTCAGGATATCAGGTGGTTTGCGCAAACGACGGTGAAAAAGGGCTGGAGCTTGCGCGTTCGACCAACCCTGATATCATTCTGCTTGATGTTATCATGCCAGGAATCGATGGGTTGGAGGTCCTTCGCCGATTACGCAAGTTCTCGGACGTGCCTGTGATAATATTAAGTGCCAAAGAACGCATCTCAGAAGAAGCCTCCACCCTTGGAGCCAATAGTTTTATGAGTAAACCATTCAACCCTGACGACCTTATCTCAATGGTAAGAACACTGCTGCAGTCCGACTGCACCAGCCAAACTCGAAGAATCACCTTGTCTATATAAACATTTTAGATGTTTCGTTTATCTTGGAAATCTCCGCTGTCGTCAAGCTGAAATTCATAGCCATACAATTCTGTTTCGCCTGTGCTATTCTTGTAGCCCCGGGAATCGCCAGCACCGTTTCCCCGCTGAAAGTCACCAGCCAGTTCAAGGCAATCTGCGATGCGGTAACGTTATAACTGTTTGCAATCTCGACGAGAACTCCTACCAGCGCGCGGCTTTTCTCTATTTTCCCTTTGAAGGCGCGCCGCCGCATCATCGGCACCTTGTCAACAGCCTTAGAATCCGCATGATATTTTCCACCCAGCAAACCTTGGGCTAGCGGCGAGTATGCCATAATGCTTATGTTAAGCTCTTTGGCCGCGGCCATGACACCGTCTTTTTCTATTCTCCTGTCGAGCAGGCTGTATCTCATCTGGTTTGATGCGAGATCATACCCACGGGATTTGAGCACTTTGTGCGCCAGTCGCATCTTGTGTTCAGAAAAATTGCTCACTCCGACCATCTTTATCTTCTTCGCATCCAGGAGGTCCGCCATGGCATTCATCTGTGCTTCGACGGATGAAAAGGAATAAGGCAGATGCACTTGGAAAACGTCAATTTCAAAAGGCTTTAAATGCTTTTCCCTCATCGGGAATGTCCTGCCAATGGAGGATGCCCCTCGCAGTATGGGGTTCCACTTTGTGGCGATAAAGACTTCTCCGTTCTTTTTTCCTGCTGCTTGCAGAGCAACGGACAAAGCGGTCTCTGATGCTCCGTTACCGTACATCTCAGCGGTGTCAAACCAGCTGATTCCGCCATCGAGTGAAACTTTCACGATTGCGTTTATCTCATCTTGTGGTGGTGAATTCCAAAAAACCGACATACTCTTGCCGGAGAACTGCCAGCAGCCCAAGCCGATAGGCGATAACAGAAGATTACTTTTGCCCAAGGGTATAAGTTTTAAATTAGCCATTGAAGACCTCCAAAAGGGTTTAATCCGCTTACACAATTCTACGCTCACAACAATGGATTTGCTACTGATGGAAAGATTGATATAGCTATGCCATTACGGTAAGACTACCTTGGAAGAGCTGGCAAGATGCCGAAACTACACAAATTACAGGAATGATGGCGGTGTATCTATAAGAGTTTTGTTCTAGAACACTTTCCCGCCGTGCGGAACCTTCCGTGTTGGAGATATCAGGACTATGTCACCGTTTTCATCCGCCAAACCCAGTGTCAGTACCTCTGAGATAAATGGTCCGATTTGTTTAGACGGGAAATTCATGACCGCTATCACGCACCTCCCGACCAGTTCTTCCTTTGTGTAATGTTTTGTAATCTGTGCGGAGGATTTTTTAATGCCTATCACCGATCCAAAATCTATCGTCAGCTTATAGGCAGATTTGCGTGCTTCTGGGAAGTCTTCTGCTTTTGTGATCTCACCAACACGAATATCTACATTTTCGAAATCGATATAATTGATCATATCCAGTTTTATACATCTCCTTTGAGCAATTTGTCAACGGTATGAAACGTTTACAGCAATTTGCCAACACATTATTGGGGAGAGTGGCATCTGCTTTGTATGCAACAGGGGTTGAATAACTTCTCCATAGTTTAGACGTTATAACAATATGGTTCATCACGAATTTCAATTAAAGGAGTTCAAGATTTGCGGAATATTACTAGAAAACCACTCCTGGCTCTGACCGTAGCGTTAATTACACTTCTGGCAGGTTGTACCTCGACGAAAACGACCACGTCTACCCCTACCGTTACAACTTCCACTTCCTCAACTATTACAATCACGACCGTTATATCCTATTCAATCACTGAGCTGGAATACCGCCTTTTTGCTCAATTTGATGTATTTTGGTGCGACCCCGATTTTTACCCGGTAGCGCGACCAGGCACTGAATCAGGGAATACCGTTGCCCAATTTCCAAGCATCGAAGCCAATTCGTCTCAATTTAAC
>CAILAO010000151.1 GCA_903832105.1 uncultured Pseudomonadota bacterium
ATAAGTCTTAAACCTTCTGGATCTGGCTTATTGTGCAATACATTACAGGAGGCGACCACCGAATCAAAATAACTTCTGATTTTCGTTGCAGTTAAGAGTCCAAGAGCACTTTCGAGGTCTCTGCCTGTCCAAACGGACAGCTTGATTCCAAGGGCTTTAATATTTTGTACAACCTCTCTGATTCCTGGGAAAAGAGAGACTGTATGTGCGTATTCACGGGAATAGAAAGCGAGGCGCCTAAAAGCCTCGTCAGAATATTTTTCACCCACAAGCGGAGTAAATAGCGTAGCAGAAGGTCTTGTGCGTATTTTTTCAATATCACTATGACTCATCTTTATATTCCAGGGGGATACGGCATAATTGAAACCATCCAGTACCACCCTCGCAGTATCCAAAAGAGTTCCATCCAGATCGAATACGACCCCGTTTATCATAGATCTTCAACAACTCCCGTTACTTTTATCCAGCTCTTTGAACGTCCATCAATTTCATAGGGCATGCGTAAATCTTTTAAAATCACGCCCTCTCCATTTTTTTGAAGAACCTTTTCCAGAAAAGATTGTTTGTCATCCTTCACTGAAAAAACAGGCGCTCCAGAAACCATATCTAAACATGAAAGTATCTCTTTTTTCTTAGATAGAGGCCATTCAATTATTGGAACACCTGAAACAGCTAAAACATCGAAGGCAAAAACCCGCAGGAATCCAAGCTGTTTTTGAACGTCGATAGCATCCTTTGCTGGCATTGAAAAAAGAGTCTGTACGATCTCACGAGGATCTTTTGCGACTCCATCGATAGTTTCGATCTGAGACATCGGCGAGACAGCTATCCCTTCAAAAATAGAATAAGGAGGAGCAGCTATCTTGACATGGGGAAGACAGTTGATCTCACGATAATTGTAGTTTTTAGGATCAATCTCAGTGGTAGAGAACCTCATTTTGTCTTCAGGAAGAACGTAAGCCCTTATCCTTACACCGCGATGCAACTCTTCTACGATAAAGTTTGGATCACTCCAAAGTGACGTCACCTCTTCCTTGGGAAGGGTTTTGGCGTCAACAGCATGCTGAGTTCCAAAAAAAGGTAAATCCTCAATTTTGTCGTAATAGTATCGCAGTAGAAAGATAAGGTCGTACTCACTTTTAATAGAATAAGGGTCCTCAGCAAGTTTTAGACTGGCTACTTCATCCTGCAACTCTCGAAGAGTTCTTGCTGTGGACATAGGTCACCTCAACTTCTGGCGTTCGAGAGCCAATGAACGGCCAGTTTTGATCGTGACTTTGAAAGTAAAACCTTTCCAATTCATGGTCATTGCTTCAAGCAGAGATTCCCTTGCATCCTTGAATAAATCAGATCTCGAAGAAATCACCAAAGCGTCGTGTTTTGTGAGATGGATCTTCAAACCAAGACCAGCTGCTTTAATGAGGGATTTCTTTAAAAATACTGCGCCGATACTTTGGATCAAAGCGTTTAAGAGGCGTCTTTCCTCTTTAAAGCATTCTTTTGAATCTTCCTCAATTCCATCATCCATAAAGGATTTAAGTCCGTATGCGGACATGCTATATCGATTTTCGCGGATAAATCTCTTCTGTTCTTCAAGCCAGCCTGCGATATGAGGATATTGACTCATCCAGTCCGACAGAAGCTTTTTAGCATCGTCTTTGGAGATGTTAAGATTCCAGCTCAAGCCTTCTGCGCTTGTTCCGTAGAGGATGGAGTAGTTTAGCTCTTTAGCGATATTTCTTTCTTTTGTGGACACTTCGGTTTTGTTAAAAAGCTTCCTGGCGGTCAATTTATGCACATCGACTCCGGAAGAAAGCGCTTCAATTAATTCATTTTCTTCTGAGAGAAGAGCGATGATCGTCAGTTCTTGAGCCTTGCAATCAGCTTCCAGAAAAATATCGTTCTCAGAAGCTATGATTGATCTTTTTGCCTCACGGCGAAGATTTATGAGGTAAGAGTAAAGGCGGCCAGTGCTGCAATGGTTTGTTATATCGGGAAATAGCTGACCATCTTTTGTTTTGCGAGACACAATTTTAAGATGCCGAAGGATATTGGATGCCTCTCGGTACTTTACAAGGAGTCCCAAGACTTCTGAGTCGTGCGTATCGAAAAGCTTTTTCAAAACTTTCATCGATGAGCTGGCGTTTTGGTTCTTTGTCTTTTTCAAGACTTCAAATCCACTTTCCTCAAAAAGATAGTCGCTTACTTCTGCTGAAGATTCCAGCCTGATAGGACGACCAATCTTTCTTTCAATATGCTCTGTAATAAGATGAAGCCGGTCTTGCGCGACCGTAGTCTCTCGTGCTAGGATTTTTTCGTCAACGAGAAGAGAGGTCTTGTTAATGGCTTCAATTACAGGGAAAATGTCAATCTCAAGCTGTTTAAGCTCTGGCGAGAGTTCTGTTTTATGGTTGGACGGCATAGACATTCCTCTTTTGAGTTGTCAGAACCAAAGGGAATACTTGAAGACGGAACCCACCTTCATTCATGAAATATGGCAGCTACATGGCCAATCTGCCAGATCACAGCATAAAAACAGGACTATCTAATTGAATTGTCATAAGATTTGCGATCACTGATCACAGACTGACCACAGGTGATCACAGCGATCACACAAATTTTGTTGAGAGTAGAAAACTGCGGCCTATTTCTTAATCGCGACAACAAATCTTTCCAGTGCTTTAACGGTTTTTTCGATTTTTTCAAGCGTATCGTCTTTTCTGTAATTGGCTTGAGCACAAAGAGTGTGAAGGAGGTTAGATATTCGACACGTATCCTTCTTTGTCTTTGCTCTCAGCTCAACAAGAGGCCCTGTCACGTATGAGGGCGTCGTCTTCTCCAGTATTAGGGACTCAAGATCCACCTGATTTGGCTCCTGATAACTTTTGTTCTTAACTACCAATTAATTGCACCTCTTTTTTATATGCCATCTAGTGTCCCATTGTTTTTACCAAAAGACTTGATGGCCCCGGATTTGCTACGTTTTCATAGATTTCGTCTATTATAGTTCCAGTCACCAAAATTCCTTTGTTCGGATGAAAAACAATTCCTCCTGAATAGATCGCGTTTGTTGATCCAAGCAGTCTAATGTATCGAACACTGCCATCCTTGTCGAGCCGAGCCACAAAAGTCTCTGCATCTGTGTTTTGAACGATTTCGTCCGTTAGCGAACCATAAGTAGTTCCTAAAGCGTAGATATCACCCTCAAACCCAATTGCTAAAGAGGATACTCCGTTTTGACTTGGACTATAAGGGGCCAGAAATCGGCGATATATTAGATCTCCATTAGAAGCCCATTTTGAAACAACAGATCCACTAGGTCCGCCGATCGTAAAATTACCTTTCTCTCCTAAAATAACCTCATTTGACCCTGTGATTACTATAGAGCTCAACTCTGCAGCAGATACAGAAAGAGACTTTTGCCAGAGGGAATCTCCAGATGCAGAAAGGCTTTTCAAATTTATCTTTCCAGTCGATAGCCACGCAGCAAACATCATACTTTTATCCGCAGATACACCCAAAACCAAAGGCCCATTATTGGTTCCACAAGAGATACTATTAAGCTGGTTTCCATCAAAATCAAACCTTGTTAAACGGCTTCCTGCCGGTGCTGCCGTATTTGTCCAGCCAACTATCACTGCGTCATTTGTAACAGCAACAGTTGTTGCCCTTGTTATTTGTCCCGAAGTACTGAGCAAGCGCGTCCACACGTGGTCTCCTTGAGAAGTCAACTTAGAAACGAAAGCGTCACGACTGCTTTGCGGTACTTGACCCATGAAAGTACCAGCTGTTTCACCGACAACATAAATGCTTCCATCAGCGCCAGTTGTCGCTGCCCAAGGATAGTCATCGGCTGTACCGCCGATCAATTTGCTCCAAAGGACGTTTCCGTCCCAATCAATCTTCAAAAGAAAGACATCGCTACCCCCAATCGGCGCAGTTCCTTGAAACGGACCCGTTAAAGATCCTACAATCAAGACTGAATCAGTCAGAGCAACAGTAGCTTTTACAAAGTCAAAGGAAGATGATGAGTGCCCAATAATTTTGCTCCAATTGTTTCGAGGAATTGCGATAGATGCGGACCAACTTTGGCTTTCCAGTAAATCTTTAGTACGGAATTTGACAAATACTTGTCTGTCAGATGGTGCATAACCAAGGTTAAATGCTTTTTTGTCTGCGACCGGCTCCCATACGGCTCCATCGAAAAGACTATTTGTTGCAAGCATCATTTGATCCGCATTTGGCGGTATCGTGATGGACAAGTCCACCAACTCAGACAAAGATGTTGTCGAATCGTTAGATAATTTGATCCCACCGGACAAATCGGGGAATAGACTGATCGAAATTTCTATCTCAAATGGCCCGGAAACAAGACCGTTTGCGTCTGCAAACTCCACATAGAGATTCCGAAGACCCTGAGCACTAAATCGATAGATTAATGTTGACTGTAATGGTTGCCATACAGAAGAGATAAAGTTGGGATCTTCTGAAAGCCTCATTAATACTGCTGAATCGTTTGCAACAATATTCAGAGGAACATCCAGAGTTGTAAAGGTTGTTTGATCGCTGCTAGTGGCAATCTTTCCCGTTGCTCCCGTCGATAACACCAACTCGACAGAAGGAGTAATATTGTCTGTTTCACCTCGAACGCTCAATTGCTCGATACGTCCACGATGATACCCATCCTTTTCAAAATACAAATTATGTAGACCTTGAACCACATCCGGAATAGAAAACGATCCAGAGTTATCCGTGCGTGCCTCATAAGGTGTACCAGGAATATAAACGACGATACCAGAATGATCTGAAGATCCAGATAGTTTAGCGATTCCTTTAAGTTGACCAAGTTTTGGGAAATCAGATACGAATTCAGAAACACGCTCACCTTTGACGATACGCACCTTATTGAGACGTACTCCTCGATCTGCTTCATTTCCTACTAAAGCGTTCATACTAATCAGCGATGTGGGTGATGAAATCGCTAATTTTCCCGTAAGAATAACATCCTGGGGTCCTGGCGGAATATTGTTGATATAGTATTGTCCATCAGATGTTTTCTGAACCGTAAGATCTTCTTGATGTCCAACAACATATCCCGAAAGAGTGTCAGGCATTTGATCTTCATGAAAATCTAGAATTAGCAGACCACCGGATGTCGGCTTTTCGGGCAAATCGGAACCGCCGGTTGTTTGCTTTTCGGGTTGACTAGATATTGCTGCATTGGAACTCTCAGAACTTGATTTCTTTTGACATGCAAACAGACCAAGAGTTAGCAACATAATCAATACGATAAAAAGAGATTGTCTCATGTGACCCTCCTTAATGAGCCATCAGTTTTTCTGACACCTTGGCTACTGCGGTTTCTTCCACTTGAGTTACTGCCGCAATGTCTTCAGAAAAAACGGGTTCGAATTCTATCTTTTCAGTACTTAAGCTGCAGCGAACCGAGAACCGCTGCGACTCTCCAATGGACATAGCTTTCATTAACGAGCAAGACCACAAGGCATCTGCTTTGGTGTTATTTTTTGCTGCAACAGCAGACAAACCAATTTGGGCTAATTTTCCAACCAACATAGGAACGGTTTTTTCTGCAATGGGATCTGTTGCAGAGATAGTCATTGGGCTTTCATCCTTTTGGCTTTTAGAAAGTTTCTCTAGAGTTAGAGAAAAGTCTCGATGCAGTGTTTCTGGAATAGATTGGTAAAATTGCCTTGGTCGACCTATTAAAATCCATGCCTCAACGTCCGTTTTGTCGTCTACTCCCAATTGTTCGAGTGTTCGTTTAAGTTTGCTTATTTCTACCCCTTTAAGGCCGTCAGCATTTCTCTTCAAGATTTCAATATGACTTTCCAGCCACTTTGTGCGCCTTTTTGCATTCTCTTCCAAAATCGCTGCAATAACCGACTTTTTTAATCCCACTACGACTTGAAATGTGCCATCTTTTACGCATTGCGTAAGAATTTCCCCACCTTTAACAAGTGTCGAAACCCTTGTTTTTATAGATATAGTGGAATAAGGTCCTTCTGGAGATCCGACGTCATCAGTAATTTGTTCCGATTCAATACTCACTCCGAAGAACGAGATGGCGTCAGCTAACGCCTGAGCCTTTGCGTCTTGAAATGTTGATCCTTCTCCAAAGCCAGTAATGAGATTTGATGAAGCTTTTACATTTTTTGTACATTCATTCTTTTCTAACGCAGAGGAATCTTCTAGGGAAAGTAAGAAAAACATGCTGCACAAGATTAATTTTGACATAATAAAATTCTCCTACTGAATGGGATCATTGGAGTAGGAAATATAACCGTTTCCATCTTTATCAAAACCTACATAGATCTTGCCATCAATGATACTGATTGTGGCATCATTGAGGACCGAATTAAATCCCGTTATTGATGATTCACCTAAAATACTAAACGTTTCTGTTCCTGGATACGTTGCCATTACCAAGCTTTTATTTTGCATTTTGGCAATAATGCTACTAGTGGTTGATGTGACATTCTTTGGATTAAAAACATCTGAGATGCGACTGCTTAAGGGGTATGCTTTGCTTCTGTTACTTATTGTACATAAATCAGGGTCGAGGTCTGCAATAGAGAATTCCTGAGACCCGGCATCAAAAATCACTACCCTGCCAAATCCATCAACGCTGAGGTAATCATTTGCCGATAAAATGTTTCTTCCGTCTATTTTAGTTGCATTGAACTGAAGATTTCCCACCTTTGATATTTTACTACAGATTTGTGTCCACCAGCCATCATCCGCTTGTTGCAGAATGAACCAGCTGTCATTTACAACGGTTAATTGCCAAAATGTTGTATCAGCAATGGCTACAGGCCCACCAACGGCAAATCCAGTTTCGTTAAATCTCTGGAATTTACCATTTCGTGCGAGTCCATAGACTCCGGCGGTGCTATTCCAAATCATGGTGTAATATCGATCACTCGTTGAACTACTAAGCGTTTCATACGTTGAAGCCGTTCCTGGTGTTCCGCTTGTTGAAACGGGTACAACTTTGGTGACATAACTTGAGGCGGTTGTTTTGCACTCATACGCTAATAGATACCCGCTAGAGCCTTTGTCTACTGAAAAAGTAGAGACTCCAGTCGTTGTCCCTGTGCAGTCGGAGGTAAGTGTCGTAGGAGTTCCTATAGGTTCACCTGAATATGATGTTCTGACAGCATAGACATGACGTCTTTCACCGCAATTTGCTCCGACAAAACTGATTATTTCCGAGCCGTTGTCGAAAAACCGGACTTCACTTACGGAAGAACAACCGCTTGGCGTCACCGAAAAGACTTCAGAAAAATTAAATTCTGTGCCTGCATGAGGGTTACAATTTCCCGTTAAACAGGCGACACCTGTGTCAGTACTTCCCTCGTCTGGAGTTCCTATTGCAGTTTGCGGATCTGTTGTGGTTTCTCCGCTTGAACTCGTTCCAGATGTTTTTGAAGATGTTTTTGTATCCTTTGTCTCTTCTTTGCTTGCATTAGGGTCAGCTGGATTGTTCCACTTTCTCCCTTCATAGCAACCGTCTATAAACAAAATGAAAAAGGACATAAATAGGACTTTTTGCATTGCAATTCCCCCTATTTGTAAAATCCTTCTAATATTCATACGTCACTCCTAAACCAACGCTTCGGTTGAAAAATACCGGCTGGAATGTTAATGAGGATTGAATCAGATTTTCTTTTAAATCGTTACTTGTAGCTGCAAATTTAAATGACGATTCTTCTTCTCCAGATGTCCAAAGATACCATCCTCCAACCAGTACAACGCCCCAGCTTAAATAGGCAATGTTATCAAACCTGATCACCTCTTTATCTCTTGCCTCAGCGTCTTTCCTTTCTCTGGTGGCATCTTCGGCAGTTTTCGCGTCTTGGTATTTCTTATAGCATTCATCTGCCAATTTCTTTTGCTTAGCTGCGTTAGAGTGCCCATAATATGCCCCATAGAGGCCACCGGCTGTGATAGTTCCACCTAGTAACCAAGCACCAATCGATCGCTTGGTTGTTCTGTTGACTTTCATCTGAATGTTTTCGCTGATCGTCACAACTCCTTCTTTGATGCTGACTGAACTTGCGGTTGCTCGGATACTCACTTCATCATTTGCAATGCCCAAAGTGATAAAGGCATGGACTGCTGCTTGTTTGCCCAATTCTACGGCCTTCTTGACATCAACTTGGAGACTTGCATGCTGATATAAGTTCTCTGAGGCTATTTTTGTCCGAATGTCGGACGACTTGTCTTCGGGGAGAAACTTGATTCCTTTTGAGATAAAGGCGCTTTCAAGATTCGATTTAAATACATCACACCAACTGTTGGGCTGATAACAGGTCTGAAAGTTAATAAATACAACTGAGGATTTCTCCTTTCTTAGCTTTGGAATCAAAACCTCAACGGTCTTTTTGGCGAGTTGTTCAGCAAGCTCTAACTCGCCTTCTACTTTAGTCCAGTTATCCGCAAAGATTCGGGGTGCCGAAAGGATAAGACCAGCAAATCCCATAAGCATGATGGTCTTGGTCAGATGTTTCTGGAGGTTACTCATATTCATATCCATTACTCAGACTTTGTTGACTCAACATTATTTTGAGACTCAAGATTTTCAAAGAATTCCATCTGTTTCGCCTGCAGAGTCTTTTTCATTTCGGTATTAATATTGCTTCCCTCTATGGCGTCCTTTAACTGTTTTTGAAGTAGGACTTTGCTGATGGCTACTTTTGAGGCACAATGCATTCTAAGTATTCTTTCCCCGGAAGCATCTGATTCTTCTCTTTTCTCCCAATAGCGCTCCTGGACCTTAACTCCCGATAAACTTCGTTGAGCAAGAATGGCTGTTAAGGCGTCAATAGCTGGATCGGCATCACCAGATGTTTCAGAAACTTGTCCAGAAACACTGACAGCTTCCTTAATGTGCCGTACAATCTGTTCCCTACCGAACTCAGAGCTTGCCCTCGTACAAGCTTCGGGACGAGTATTGCCAGACATGGAAATGGTGTTAATGAAGATCACGTTACCAGCTTCTTCATAAGTGGCTTTGGTCCCGTTGCTCCATGCGGGAGTTTCGTCAACGCTACCAACACGTTCGATGACCTTTGATGGCTCGAAGTCGGGGCGACTTGATGAGTTGCCGGTGATGCAGGAAATTGCTAAAGGTGTCATTGACATTAAAATTAATAGTTTTAAATTCATACGTGGCTCCTTTTCTATTTTTTGCATTTTTCGACTGTATCATAAAAAACGCCCAAATCTTTTTCCCCAGGTGACTTGAACGAGTTGCTTACAAATAGGCGGGTCCTCGGATAGATATTGTCACTTTTAATGTTTGAGATTAATGCACCAACAAGTTTTCTGCATTTTTTTAGACCATATACATCTAATAGTGAATAATTGGCTCCTCCTTTTGAGGCGTCTCCTATTTTCGTTACATCGATAACAGCGAGTGAAGCCAAATTGAAAGTTCCTTTATCGAGATACATGGAAATGCATCTATTGAAGCCATTATTTTTCAGTCCGGTAGGACAATTAGTCGTTCCTGTTGCAGAAATAATAAACTTAAACCAATCTTGTACAAGATTGTTATCCCAAGAAACACAATCTAACTCTTGATTTAATTTAGATTGATAGTTAAAAATAGCGTCACAAGCGTAGTTTCTGTCGAGATTTTCCAGCGAGTCATACAACAAAAAACCGTAACGGTCAGTATCTTTCCTTTTCTGTGCTTCATATAGATCTTTTGCTAGTTTTGGCCGGTAAACTTGCTGTTTATTACATCCAGCAACATATGCAGAATCTATTTTTTCCCAGTAGCCACCATCTGGGCATAGCCTTTTCGCTTCTGTTGAAGTCAGTTCGTTGAAATCAACGCTGAGATTTTTTTTAAACTCCTCACAGGATCTGGTGATCGTAGCATCTTTTGAGTCACTTAAACCAAAGTCTTTGCAAAGATAACTATAGATAAGTAACGAGCCTTTCTTGTCAGAAGTTACACGGCTTCCAGCTTCCTTCAAGCAAACTTCATGGCCTGCAGGATTCGTGCAGGTGTAATACAAGAGAACATCGGCGAATACCTTGTCAGATAGTTTCGGGTTGCTTTTGTCTGAGAATTTTAGGTTATAGTTACTGGAGAGAATGGCATGATCGATGCATTCTTTGGGTTCCTTTGTGCAGTAGGACTTCTCTGAGTAAATTATGTTAGCGCAAGCGGTGTCACCGTTTTTCAGACATTTTCTAGCTTCAACACCACATTGCTTGCCTTCACACCCAGATGGACCAAAGGATATGCAAGACGGCATTGTGCTGGTTGCTAACAGAATCAGTAATAAATTTAAGGTAGTTGTCATAACTGACTCCTTAAGTCTTTTTCCTGTTAGATATTTTTACAGCGCGCTCAAGACGAATTTTTACCCATCCGTCGTAGATCTCCTCAAGCGGAATCTCTTCCAGCGTCTTTGGCGAAGCTGCATCTTCTTCTCCGAAGA
>CAILAO010000152.1 GCA_903832105.1 uncultured Pseudomonadota bacterium
AGGCTCCTCGGAATCCAGTATCATGGTCCTCCCGTTAGACCTGCGAGACGACAGTTTAACATTCTGGATACTGACCAAACGCCCCCCTATGATTAACGTCAACAATGGCCACTCACAATCTATTATCTAAATATTCCAAAAAAATATTCATAATGCATGAAGACTAAAATCGAGAACAAAATAAGCGTCCTCGACTCAAAACCATCCAGAGATTTGAACCTGGTTGACGTTTTGCTGCAAAAAACAGCTGCCTATAAGGGGCAGTGGGGAATTTTGATTTTCCTATTGGTTGCAATTCTCTTTGACTCAACTGAAGATGACCCTCGCGCAACAAAAATGAGGTGAGAAATATGCTCACTCTGTCATGAAACTGTTTTAATGATCCGATCAACACCGTCAATTAACTCTCGACATTCTTCTTTAGTCGGTTCACCTTTTTTGTTATGAGTACACAGATTTCTCAAATCCCCAAGCCGCTGTACAAACCGCCACGTCGGTACATCAATTATCGAGTTTTTTTTAAACAGATCGTTATAGTCACTGATACACGGATCATTTTTCCTAACCTTCACACAATGAGTCTCCGCAACTTTCGCAAAGTGTCTTTCTAATACAACCCCTGACAAGGCTCCGGCTGCTCGCGCAAACCCCTTCTCATTAATCTCCTTGGCAGCGACCAACTCCGAATCAAACAAATCGGCTTGAAGCAGCTGTTCAATTTTGAAAAGTGAACTCTGAAAAACCCTTTCCGCACTTTTTAAGATAGTGAACTGTTGAAGAAATTTTTCCCTGGCTGCACGGGTTGGATTCACCACATCTTCAATGAACACTCCCCGAGTTCTCTTCACAGTTAATCCCATCAAGTAATCAGAAATCACATATGACTCGTAGTCAATCGATTTCCTTTTTTCTCGTTTATACAAACGCGTGAAATCATCAATCCGATTGGGGATCAGTTGCTTGATTAATGCAAGCCCTTCAGTATACCATCCTTCATATTCCAGATAAAAGTCAACTCTATTACTCTTGCCATCGTCTTCCTTTGAAGACGATGTTTTTGTTTTCTCGTCGAAATGACCATAAAGTTTAACCCCCGACTTAATAAGTGCTTTCAGATCATTTTCATATCTTTTTAAATTGGATTCTCGCACACACCCTCCAGTTTGGACCGAAATTCAACCACCAATCAAACCAAAACTCAGCAAAGAACGACTTTTCCATTAACTCTTGAGGTTGATGCTGTGTCTTTGGCTTTCCTTTTCAATTCACACAAAACACCTGACTGTCTATGTTCTTTGAACTGTATATTTACGTCACCAACTATCTCTTTTTTAATCTATGGGATCGTTGATTGAACTCTATCTTTAATTCTAATTCAGTCGACGATCCATATAATCCTATTCCTGTAATCGACACAGAACGGTTTGGATTGGATGCTGGTTGATTCCACATTTTTGTGTTTTAATAAAATATCCGTTTTTAACCTTGTCAACTACAGAACTTTCGAATTCCTATATTCTACCGTATGATTACATTCTCGTACATACTGAGGGATATTTAACGTCCCGTACTCCGTATCGTGACATTCTCACGGGCATTCAGGTTGCAATTTGCACTCCGGAATTGCGTATCCCCATGAAATGAAGACTAAATAGTTCGCAAAGGGAAGCTGCGTGAATAAAAGACTAATAATTGGTGAAATGCCGACGAAAAAGCCATCGAGAGACATTACATTCTCTGGGTACCTCGAAAATGATATAATTTTAGTCTTAAAGTATGATCAGAACTCCACTGCACAGGGAGATCAAAATGAGCGTCCTTTTTTCCAACCGATCTGAAAACCTAAAAACCTTACTCGATCAATTTGCAGCTGGCACGATTCAGATTCCTGAAATTCAGCGCGATGTTGTTTGGGACATCGACCGCGTAAAAGATTTCATGGATACAGTTTACTCCGGCTTTCCATGTGGAAGTTTCGTTTTTTGGAAACCTTCAATCAAGAACGAGGATGTTTTCGAGTTGGTTCGTCCAGAAAGGATCGTGAATAGTAAAAAACCAGAGTTTCTCATTGTTGATGGCCAACAGCGACTGACTGCTTTAGTGCATGCGTTATTGGGACCAGATGTTTTGCGTAAAATCGCACCAGAGTATGTAGAGGATTTTGAACGTGATAATGATGTGCTTCCCTTTCTTTTGTTGGACATAAGCAAATTGCCTCAAATGCAATTGATCGCATCAGATGAAGCTCCTTCGTCTGAAAAAGCATTGCGAGTTCCGCTGTTCAAGATTTTTGATCAAACCTACTCTACGGAAAAAATATCCTTGTCAGATAAACAGAAAACAGAGATTCGCGAGTTTCGTGACAAGATTGTCGGTTACCCAGTCACGGTACAGGAAATAGGATCACAGGCGGAGTATGAAACCGTCGCTGAGATTTTTTATCGGATTAACAGTCAAGGGATGCCACTAACAAACGCAGAGATCCATCTAGCACAGATTGTACCCCATTGGCGAGGTATAACAAAAGAGTTCAGACAATTTTTAAATAAAACTCGTGATGATTTCGGTTTTGATTTTGATTTATCACTTATTATGAAATGCCTCGCCGCCCAATTTCCAAATGCTCCAGATATCAAACGAATGACCGCTGCAATTAAAAAAAAAGGTATTACGACTCTGGAGCTTCAGAAGGCATGGCAAAAGACGTGTCTTGCAATTGGAAAAGCAATCAACCTGTTACGTGAGGAACACGTACATTCCACGAGATACTGCACATCAATGAACGTTTTTGTGCCAATCGTGGCATACCTTTCTCTTTGCGAAAAACCGGTTAAAAAAGAAATTCTCAAATTCTTCTTCTTGGCCCAATTAGGCAGTCATTTCGAAACACAAAGCGATCGCACTTTAAAACAGGACATTAAAAGATTAAAAGAAGACGACTGCGCCAATGGCCTGAAGGAAATTAATAAGAGTCTTGAAGGTGAGACGAGAAGCAATTACCGTAAGTTGCGAATTCATCAAACTGAGTTTTCGCGCCGACCAACAAGAAATCCTCTCATGTCAGTCTATTATGCGATTTTACTTGAAAGAGAAGCTTGCGATCTCGTTGCTGATAAGAAAAGACTGATTAAAAATTTGAAACACTCTGAACTTCATCTTCATCATATTTTTCCTCGAAATCTTTTCGCAAAGAAAAACATAGTCGTTCCCGGTTTTGAGACCAGGTCCGAACTTATGGATGCTGTGAACAGCATAGCTAATTTGACAATAATTGCTAGAGACACGAACTCATGCTTAAACGCAACGGAGCCCGCATCGTATTTGACTGATTTGATTCGAGAAAATCTTAAGCAGCATTTTATTCCACCTGATCCAAAATTATGGAAGTTGGATCGCTTTCACGAATTCCTCGAAGCCAGAAAAGATTTGTTGTCTGCTGCTTTGACGAAAGCGTTGGCGAAATTCGTTTCGTACTAAGTGAAATATTTTTTAAGGCGCCATCAAACCGCACCAAAACCTCTGTCAGACAGTCTTTTTGAAATCTTCAGTTGAATTCCTTGAGCTTCCAAACTGACTCTCATCGATATCAAGCGCGGAGTTTTCCCCTCCCAACCTCTTAAAAATCCTCCAAAGCCATACCAAGTATATGTTTCAAGACAAATGTCTGCCGAGGACACAAAGATGCCCATTCAAGTCATGAGGGTCTTTGCCTATATCACCTGGGATGGAACGCGCTCTATTCACCATCCCAAAATACAGATACGAAAGGCACGAGCCAGAGAAAACCCTTCTTTATCAAGTGTTAGTGAATAATCTCGAAACATGGCTAGCCGAGAGAAAAGCCGATTCCACCAGAACCCCGCTGCCAACGTTTGTCGAGAAAGAACTCCGGGCCTTCATGCGATGCGGCATCCTCGAACACGGTTTTATCCTCGTGGAGTGCCCGTGGTGCGACTCAAAACTTCCCGTAGCCCACAGCTGTAAATGCCGCGGATTCTGTCCCTCGTGTGGCGCCAAACGTAAATCTGAAACCGCTGTTCACCTCATCGACAACGTCCTTCCCCATGTCCCGTATCGCCAATGGTGCGTGACCTTTCCCCATTCTTTGCGTTTTTGGCTAGCAACAAGCCGACGTCTCACGAGCATCATCCA
>CAILAO010000153.1 GCA_903832105.1 uncultured Pseudomonadota bacterium
CGATTATCAAAAGCATTCTGAATGTCAAGATCAGCCTGTTGAACACTTAATAATGGCAATACCGGCATAACTATAGTAGTCAAGTCATTGACGACCTGTTCGATCTTTTTCGCTAAGGCATCCAAATATCGCCGATCAATTTTGTCCAAATTCTGTTCAAGATGATTCAGAATCACCGCAAAGACGTTTTCTTCTACGTCTTTCGAATTTTTACAGTTGGCGCGTAACATATTTGGGGTACTGTAGCGGGTCAGCGGTTTTTCCATTAATAACTTGATCTGCTCAACATTTGTTCTATCATCCAATTCATTAAATACAATAAATAACCAATCCGCAAGGTCAAGTTCTTCTATCGCTTTTTCAACTAAACCAATAACTTTGAAATCATTTTCTTCCCAATGAGCGCGTTTTGAACTTGGCAGTTTAAGAAAGATCATCGCGTCTAATTCACGTTTTAATGAAGAAACAATTTTGATGGCATGATCTTGTTCAGATTCAAGTCCCGGCAAATCAACTAAACACAGTCCGGTTACATCGTGATTGGGAAATTTCACAAAAATATTTGCGGTTCTCACAGCAAGATAGTTCACGTCTTTTTGAGTTACGTAATCTGGAATGTTTTCAAGCGAAATGGTTTTGGACGTTGACAGGAGATTTTTGAACACCGGAAAAGCTTTATGCACTATTTGAAGTTGCTCATAATGGGCAGTATCAAGATTGCGTTCAGTGAGTTGTTCAGGTTGTAATTCAGGCAGTGGCTTTTGAAATTCTCTCAGCGAGCCGGGTTTAGGAAAGCGCAGACGTTCGAATTTCGGCGCAATAATTTCTTTCAATAATTCCTCTTCGGTATAAAAATCAACCCGTGCATACGGTTCGCCTTCATAATGATAGATTTTACTTTTTGCCCCTGTACAAGGGAGTCCTGATGAAGTAGGAATCTCACGATCCGATAAATTGGAAATTTTTTGCAGCAACGTACTTTTCCCCTGTCCGGTTTGACTAGCGACGCCAATATTGATCGTATCCTTACGAAAACGTTCGGTAACATTATGCAATTTCTCATTTAATTCAATAATATTTTCTTGTGTACTGTCAATCCCGACAGCAAGGGATTTAGCGGCGTTGCGTATTTCCTGCGACGCACCGTTTGATTCTTCTGATATGTCTGCTACATCCGCCGCCATGCGACAAACCTCGTTTAATCGATTCGATAACTCTTGCAATTCTTGCCCAACTTTTTCAAGAATCGGCACTTTTTTATGCCGGTTTTTTAAAACCTCAGCAATTACAGCTTTGATGTTCATAAAATTCCCCCTGTTTCATTAGTATTCTAATTGAGGATTCACTTTCGATGATGAGATCGAGACTCGTTCGTCTGATGAGAAAGTCCTCGCCTTCCCATTGTCAAGTTTTATTCGAAAGAAATTGCCGGAAATCATTATCAAGCCTCTAATACGCGCTCACTTGCCTGTTCAGCTTTATGACTCCTCCTGACATGGCTCGTTTTCACCTTTTTAAGCGGAAGCCGCGAATGTGATGCTAAAATAATCGCATTCTCCAAATCAACGCCCCAAATGACAGCGGATTGAAGATAGGTGGCGGTGTTTCGTACTTTGAAGGTGTCATTCATGGCTTTTACAACCTACAGCCGATTGTGAGCGAGACGTTATCTGTTCGAACATCTTCACGAAAATTCCGATAATTTTGGGGAGATCCGTCAGATAATAATAGGGTTTGTCAATGTACGCCGTATCTTCGACGAGTTTGAGAAATTTCCATGCATCACCGGTGGTCACGCCGCCATAGATACACGGCAGATGAACCTCCTCTCGTGCATTATACAGCCTGGCCGCATACATTTCCGCAATGCATTGGCCTAACCCGGCAATAATATTCTCGTTCTTGGCCTCAACAATGGTCACCACCGGGGTCTCGAGGTAGAGTTGTTCCGGCGATTGGCTCAAAATATAATCACAATCGCCATTCAAGCCCCGGTCTTGATCCACCGTAAAATCAATCCCTGAAAACAGACTGATATGCTCAGAGAGCAGTTCTTTGACTTCAACTAAAATATTGATGATGATTAATTCGGAGCGGGCTTTTTCCGTATTGATAGAGAGAGCTAACGGCACATTGCGCGCCAAGGTCGTTTCAAGCGACGCACTGATCTCGATGCCGGGAATGTCTGCAAACAACGACACCTGTTCGTTGGTTTTCAGATCGAAATCCG
>CAILAO010000154.1 GCA_903832105.1 uncultured Pseudomonadota bacterium
AGCGTTTTCTCATCTTTTGCGGTGACGCGGGGATCGCTGACCTTTGCGTCCCAGTATCCAAGTTCCGCATATTTTGACCTGACTGCTTCGAGTCGATTCCTGACCTCTTCGATATCAAGCGCGCTTGAAGTCTGCCAAAGCCTCGAAAAACCGAGAATATTATGCAGTTCCTCTTCAGAAAAAATAGTGACCCCTTCAAAATGAATGCCTTTGAAAAAGTATTGAATCCCAGGCTCTACACGGAAAATATAGGAAAATTCCTGAGCGGCCTTCTTCTTGATTTCTGGCGCATCGACTTTAACGTCAAGAAACCCGCGTTTTTTAAATCGGCGTTCGATTTCGGACGCCATGGCGTCAGGGCTAATGATGGTAGGATCTATATTCGTCAGCTCGTCATCAGAAAAGAGATCGTCTATCAGAAGTTTTCTTGTTGGATCAATAATTTCATAGCGGATTTTTTGCCCGAGAAAACCTGTGATGGTGACCGTTGCGGAATCTGTCTCCGGACTATATTGAAAGCTAGAGAACTCGGTCTTTGATTGGTTATATCCAAGCTCTTTCAACTGGTTTTTAAGTTCACCGACGGCCAAATTAACCTCTTCCTCGTCACAGATTCCGCCGGGAAGAAGAGGTGGAGAGATGCTTTCCGGAAGTCGAAAGTTGATGGTCACTTTGTTGATAATGCACGGTGTTTTTTCGTTGATTTTGACCGTATATCGCGCTAAACGACGCTTATTTTCGGTGTCTTCCAATTTGACTTGGAGATCGATTTCGGGATGGTAAAACCCCCTCTTTTTGAGATATACCATCATCTCCGACCTGACTTTGCCTTGGATCTCAGGAGTTTCGGGTTGATTGAGAAACTTTGATACAGTTGTGTAAAGAGGCGATCTGAGAAACCTCGGAACGCCAACTAGTTCGATATCCACCAAGACTGTCGGGCTGGCAGAATTTAGGGTCCATATTCCATCAACCTTATTGAATTCAAGTTTTAGTGAACCATGTTCTTTTTGAATAGCGCTTAAAATACCGGCACGATCCAAAGCGGTATTAGCAGACGGAAACCTTTCACGAATCCTTTCTTCCAATGCTTTGGGGATAAGGCCTTCTTGAATGGTCCACGAGGCTTCATCTGCGGGTTCTGCGTAGGATGAGGCGGCTTGGACTAACATAGCTGGAATAACGATGGGAGAAAAGAGGAAAAATGCAAGAGCTTCATTCAAAAGCAAATCTAAAACGAAGATCAGCACCCAATTCAGCCGGTGTTTGAATTCTCTGCTGGATGACCTCGTTTTCATTTTGCTTTTCCCCGACCAGTTCTAGGGAAATGCTATCATGAACAGAGTATTCTGACGAGACTTTCCATGAGGATTGGCTGTCTGTACTAACCGTCGCAGTGAGGCGGTCACTCAGATGAACCGGAACGTTAAAACGCGGAACCGGTAGACCGCTTTCCTGTGAGGGATAAGTGTCGATGTAAACCTGCCGAACGACTTTCTGCCCCGAAAGATCGATGATCCGCTCGATGGGTTGCTCAAGTTGGCTGACCAGAATATTGGCAGCCTCTGCCTCCATTGTTTTTCGGGTAGTACCTACGGCTTTGTCAGTGTCAGGAAGGGTTTCGCTTGAAAGAAGGAAGAGGATATCGGTCGTGGTAATTGGAGATCCATCTTCCCTGGACGACGGAAAAACTGAGAAGTCGATTGTTGGATTTGAGGCTCGCCCCCTGATTGCCACCTTGACGGTATAAATGCCCTTGTTTGAGTTCACCTTGCTCTCGGCTTCGATATCAAGGCTCGGGTCTGGTTTGACTGGATTGTCGAAGGTTATAAGACCGCTTGTGACGCGAAAGTCCTGCTTATAGTTAAATTTTCCGCGGACAATTTCTATTTGACCGTTGACGATCGGGTTGATGTCATCGCCTGATATGGTGAGGTTTGGGGAAAGGACCGCTTGAATATTTCTGTTGTTTATATGAATCGACTCGTTACCGATAATCTTCATGTCAAAGACGAGACTTGGCTCCTCACTGCTGGCGGCCGCGGAAAACGAATGTCCCCGTAGCGCGTTAATGATTTCCTGTTTGATATCGAATTCTCGGGTGGCATTGGCTTTCGTGATCTCTATCTCTCCTGAGACTTGGTAGGGAAGGCTTGCGCCGGAAATTGTGATGTTTCCAGAAAGAACGCTGTCAAAACTCTTGAAAATTGCAAAGGGGTAGATCACCAGGGCGTTCTTAAAGTTAAGTGCAAGGTTTGAGCCGTCGGTGCCCTTACCGGCAAGGTCCAGAGTTCCATTTGCATTGATAGTACCGCCGCCCTTTTCGGCCGAGAAAGATGTGATAAAAAGCTTACCGTTAACGATATCAGCTTTGAGTTTGATGCTTTGTAGGGGCGGCCTAAGATCAGCTATTCCGAGAGAGACGGGCTCCCAGGAAGACGCAATGAGTGGATTTTGCTCAAGGTCTGACATGGAAACGGCAAATTTAGGTTGTTCGACCGAACCCGATATTAGGCCGTCAAAGCGAATCTTGCCCGAGGCGCTCTCGATCTGAGGAAGAAATTTCCTCGCCAGCTTCAAATCGATGTCGCCCGTGAAGTTGATGCCAAGTTTATTGGGTGGCATGTTGTCGGCTGTCGTGATTTTTACGTTGAGATAATCACCTCCCAGTTTAAGAGGTTTCTTTTCAAGAAAATCCGCGCGCGTTCCGTCAAAAATAACGGTCGTGCTTTGTTCTTGCTTGATAGAAAGCTGCTCGGGAAGTCCATTAACATCATGAAAAAACTTTAGATTAAGATCTTCAAAGGTGAGACTGCCTTTCGAGTGCCACCAATCTAAAAAGTCGCCTTGCATCTGCCAGTCTGCGGTTAAATCAACAAAGTTGCGCGGATCAGAAGAAAAGAACGATGTTGCAATCGGTCTGATATCAAGTTCCTTACAGGAGATGTACCATGCGTAGGGAATTTTTTTATCTTGGACTTCAAAAGAAAGACGCCCTTGAAGACTATTGCCAGCATGGTTGAAAACAATGTCGAATCGCGGAGCATTGATGAAAGCCTGGAATCCTATCGGAGCGAGAGGAGACTTCAATATGGAAACACGCTTCATTTTCCCGGAGATTGTTCCCTGTAATGATTTTATTGGACCTTCGAAGCGGCCTTGGACATCGAGATGACCTTCGATTCCGATTTCTTGAAGCGTGCGTCCGGCATAGGGAATTGATTTGAGATGGTCATCCGTGGGATTCCCCGCTTTAGAAGATGTATCAAATTCTACCACTAATTTGTCGTCAAGACTAAGACCGAGTGCCACGAAGGGATCTTCGGATGTCGATGTTTCGATTGCGTTAACATCCTTTATTCGCGTATGCCTCATAGATGCCTGAATGGCTAAGGACCCCATGTTGGCTGTAAGCTCTTTGACTTGCCAACCAGTTCGATCGGATACGACATTCGCCGCGACCCGATCGAAGAGCCGCTCCTCTTCAAAGGAACCTGACGTCAAGATGGTGGCAGCCTTACCTTGGTAGGCAAAAGGCATGAGTAGAGGTCCCTTTATTTCAGCATCAAATCGTTCGATACCAAAAAAAAGTGGAAGCGCTTTGTCACCTTTCTCATTTTCAGCGGTTCCTCCACTTTTCCGAAAGATCTTTGCGATAGTTTCCGGCGGAATATTGACTGCGGATATTGTCGCATCTAACAGTAGCTCATCATTAAACTCGATGCTCCCACGAGGTGATGCAAGAACTGCGTTCTGGTCTTTACTTTGCTGTTTGGGCTTTGCAACCAGGTTTTGCCAGGTGACTCCATGATCGTTCGCGATTATAGTCCCCTGGACTGTTCCAAGAGGGATGTTTTCGACTGAAACATCTTTTGCGAGCACATCGGTAATCACCGCAATTCTGTCATACGGGCCAGTAATGTGAGTTTTTATTTCAGCGGTGCCCGTGATGGGGGTTTGCGCGTAGTATTCTGCCAGATTTAAATTGAGGCTTTCAGACTTGATAAATAAGTTAGCTCCCTCAGAGGGACTGAATGAAAGGCCTCCCGAAAGATTGATAACAGAGGACTGATCTTCTTCATGGAAACATTTTAACTTTGTGTTGTCAAAATTGAGCCCTGTCGATGCGGCATGTAACTCGAGACTAAAGAGACAATCAGGACTTTTGGGGAACCTGGAGTGGTCGTACGAGAAGGCCGGAAGCACGAGACCTTTAGCCTTGCCCTCACCTCTTACCGTCATGGAAAATGGAATGCCCTGCCCCTTGACAGTGATAGTCGAATTTGAAACCGAAAAGTCGAGGAGGTCGAAAGGAATATCAAACGTTTCAAGAAGACTTCCGAGCTGGAGTCCGTCAGGTTTTACGGTGAAAGAGTATTCAATAGGTTCTTCAAATGATAGCTCGCCATAGCCTGATCCGACCTGCTGTTCTCCCATGATCGCTTGGAGGTTTTTAAAGATCATTTTTTTATCGTCGATCACAAACTCAGCTCCGCTATTAAATAGCCTAAATCCGTCAAGATATCCATCTTGGATATGGCCCTGACCTGAAATCGAAAAGGTCGGGGCTTCATCCTCTTTGAGAGGCACAATTGGGATGAAAACGTCGACGTGAGTGCTTGCTTTTGTGACACCCTTCGTGTCTCCAAGCTCTAAAAATGACCCTAGAATCGAAAGATTGGCCTCAGCGTTAAAGTCCCCAGCGATGGATATCGACTCAAAAAGACGCCTATATCCGCGTGTACGAATCTTAGCAATGATACTGCCATCGATATCGGTTCTTTCAGATACCAAACTGAATTTTTCGACTGTGATAGCTCTGTTGTCAACAGTTCCTTTGACGGAAAGTTTTCCATTTTCAAGGAGCGAGTTTTGACCGTCAGAGACGTCCATTGTTGCCATGTTAAGCTCAAAGGATCCATCATCCCAATGATTCAGATTCACATCGAGGTCAAGCCCAGATATCGCGAAGGACCAATTGTACGAATTTAATGGGACTTCTTCTGTCACGGGAAGATCAGCATAAATTTTGGCCTTTTCTAAGACGATTCGTTCCACCGGAAGTGGGAAATCGAGTGGCCATGTAAGTTTTTCGTCGCCATCTAAGCGTTCTGGATTTTTTTCAGCGAAATCTTTCTTCAAAAAACCAGGAAACTCCCAGGGAACAGGCCAAGAAAGATCGAGATTACTGATCTCAAGGAGGCTCAAACGTGGTGATCCCATCAGGATGGACCACATAGAGACGCGTGCTTTGATTCTTGAACAGCTTAAGAGACTGTGTTTGAAGTCATTCGTACCGAATAATTGAACTCCAAAGAGATCGACTCCTAAAGGTGCGAGATTCATTTTTAGAGCTTCGAAGTGGAGCACGAGGTTTGTGCGTTCCGAAAGCTTTTCATTGACGATAGTGCGGGCAATGGAATGTGTGTAAGGATTATCTAGCAGTACTTTTGTGACAAAGACACAGATAAAGATAATGCCACCAATAACGACAATTTTTTTTAACTTCTGTCTCATGAAAATCGCTAAAAGATTGTTGCTCTAAAAGATTGTTGCTCTAGTCATTCTTGAATAGTGAATTCAATCCGATCACTGGTTTTGGCGCGGAAACTTCTTGAGCGGGTACGCTCTTTTTTTCCTTCGCTTCTTTACGATTTCGGCTTTCCCTTACATCAGCTTTAAGATCCTTGAGTGTCAAATCCCCCGTGGACATCACCGAATGGGAAATGGTTTTAACAAGATCTGCGTTAATGCTCCTGGATTTTTTGAAATAGGCTTCAATAAGGCAGTTCTCCGCGATCGCGTTAACTTTCGTAAAAATCCCATGGCTGGCGGCAAAAATGGCTACTTTAGCCTCATGATCAAACGTATCGCGATGTAGCGAGGAACGTTCGAGCATGTGATCGACAAAGCGTGCGGTATCGCTCTCGTCTAGTGATGGCATTTCTACCTTGCAAGCTAGGCGCGCGCTTAATTCTGAAACTTGATTAAATGTGTCAAGCATCGTTGGACGCCCAAAAAGCGCAACGGAAATGTGAACCCTTGATAGCATGTGAAGATTGAATAATGTAACTAATTCCGCATAGTTTTCCGGGCTGACTAAGTTTTCTGCCGCGTCAATGATGAGGATGAATTTTCTTTTTTCGTCAGCAATTTCATCGAAACAGCGCACGAGATCTCTAGAAAACCGTGAATCTCCGGCTAAAGTCGATGACTTTGTGGGGCGAGAACGGGTTCCTAAGAAGGTCGCCAGTTTCTCCATAAGCCAGAAATTGCCAGATCCGGATATTGAACCTGAAGGCGTAAGGAGCAGGACTTCACATTCTTCGATCGGCCAGGAGAATTTTGATTGATAGAGGAGTTTAACCAGCGTGGACTTGCCATAGCCCGAAGGTGCCGTGATCACAGTGACCGTATAGGGGTACGTCGCAAGAAGCTTAAGTCTGCCAAAAAGCGCTTCAAACCATGTGGGGCAGAAGACAGCATGAACGTCGATAAGTTTCAGAAAAACAGGCTCAGTAACATTCCAGTATTTTAGATATTCGTTCATCGGACTTTTAACCTGCGGCCTTACTTAGAACGGCTTCTTCGGTATCATCCCAAGCCCGCTGAATCTTCGACAAGACACCTTGTTTAATGTTAAACGACGCTTCGGCAATGTTTTCACTTCCTTCCGACACCATGACGCGGCTGAGAAAGCTGAGTGCGGTATTTGGCATGTAACCATGTTGATGCATGACAACCAGATGCTCCATCACCTGATCCATTTCGCTCAGCATTAAGGAAGACTGAATGATGTCTGGATTGAGTGCTAGTGAATTCGGAAGACTGTTTTTTGCGCTCTGAAAAAGTTTTTGCGCAAGTTTCGGCATGGCGTGGCGCATGTAAATATCGCCGAGCGTTGTGATAGATGCCAGGTTTTTTCCGTATTGTTTAAGGCTAGCCAAAAGAAATTTTTCGGCTGTTTTAGGATCATTCTTCACCCGAAAAAAGTAGGTCGCAAAGACTTGCAGCGCGCAGTGTTTAACGGTGCTCTCTCTCTCGCAAAGAACCTTGAGAATTTTTAGTCCGCCCTCTTCATTGCCATTCATAAGCTGGTAGAGGCTCTGCCGTAACAAAAAGAAAGGAGGAGTTTCCCAACGTTTGAATAGATCGAGAAGTTTCGGGAGAAATTTTGCGGGAGTCAATGGCTTATCGACAATCTCCGGTTGGTTCATTCTCTGCAGCGCGAGGGTGTCGGAATAGTTTTGTTCCGAGAGGAACGTCAATACAGGCATCGCGCAAGTGAAGGGGGTAGACATAAGTTGTCTAAGAACACTAAAAGCGGGTACTTCGCTGCTATCATCGACAATGACAAGAAAGGCCTCTCCGTTCACAATCGCCGTAATAGCATCCTGTATGACCGTCGTTGTCATGGCTATCCGCCAGTTGTAGTTACGGAGAAGTTCTTTTAGAATCATATACATGTTGGGGATGTCGCTGATGACGACCGCAGATTGCTTTGGCCAGCTATTTTTTTGTCTTGCTCCAAAACTCATTGAGTGAGATTTACCTCGTAGGTTGGGGCTTTTAAAACATTTGTATACGTATAGGATAACATAAATATGGGAGCGTTCTCTATTGACAGGAATTCCTTTGCGCAGATAAGATGTTGTGTTTTTTTGGAAAAGTGAGAGATTTTATACTTCTTTAAGGTTGGACGAAAAATGAAGTGGCCTTTTTGGAAAAAAAAGAGCAATTCAAACGGGACATTTCGCAGACTTCCATGGTATTCGGACGGGCTTAAGTTTACCTGCACGCGATGCGGTCAGTGTTGCACCGGCGGACCTGGAAATGTTTGGGTCAATGAAAATGATATTGCAGTTCTTGCTGAGAAATTTCAAAGTTCACTTGACGCATTTAAAGGAAAGTATGTGCGAACGGTGGGCGATAGGTTGTCGTTTCATGAACGTGAAAATGGAGACTGTATTTTTTTTGATCGAACTCAAGGCTGTTCCGTTTACGAATTGCGCCCGCTTCAGTGCAAGACATGGCCGTTTTGGGAACAGAATGTCGCGTGTTGGAGCGATTGGAAGGATGTTTGTAGAGTTTGTCCGGGTGCTGGCGTTGGAGAGTTACATGGACTTACTGAAATTGAAAAACAAAAAACGAAAGTTTGACGATCTCAGAATCTTCGCCCAACTTTATCTTCCGACACCTAAAAAACTCGCGTAGCGATTATAAGTCATTTAGAAAAATTTCGTTGTTTGTCTCACTCACGGTGAAACTGGGATCACCCACCTCAGCCACCGCCAAGACAGCCGCTGTCGAGTCCCGAAATTCCGCCTCCTCCCAGTAAGCCGCTGAGATCGCTCTCTGAGGCTGTGCCGCTCAGGATTCCCTGAATAATGGGGCACGTTTTAATAAGATTTGAAAGATCTCCTGCTGGAAGGGAATTTAACAGGCTTTGGATATCTGTCAAGCTGCCACCAGTGCCTCCGCCAAGACCCGTCAATAAACCTTGGAGCTGGCCTAATATACCTGAAGATGAACTCGTTAATCCAGAGGTTGATGTAGAGCTTGTCGATGTCGTTGTCGTAGCGGCGGTCTGTTGATTCACACATTGTAGTCTAGTCGCATCATAATATTGATTCAGGCTACATACCTTGCATTCCGAACCCGTCCAATGTCCCCCACCATTTGTGCAATCCGTAGACGGACTACTAAGCGACTGGTTGATTATCGGTTGCTGACTCGACGACAGGTCAGAAGCAGGCTTTTGCACCGTATTGCTGACAGGTTTGGGACTGTCGCTGGAGCTACTACCACAACCTAGAAGTATCAAATTGATGCTGAGGAAGAAAAATAGACTGATTTTAAAGCGGTTTTTCATACAGTTTCTCTTTCTCTAATTGGGTTCATTGTTCAAGCACATTTGCCTTCTAACGTCCCTTATCGGCACTTTTCCCGAAAAAGTTTAGGGAAAGATAATGAGAGGTAATATACCAAGTAAAACCAGCAAGATAGGGGCGGCAAAAAAAAGTGTTATTTTTCTTGCGTACTCTTTTGTTAAAGTTCCTATGCGGGTTATTTCTCAGAAAAAGTGACTCTCAAATAGGCACTTCGGTGCAAGTGGTCAAGTCTGCCCTTATTTCAAACTCTAATCTACATTCCTAACTCCTAAAACT
>CAILAO010000155.1 GCA_903832105.1 uncultured Pseudomonadota bacterium
TCCGCCACGACCGACGCAACACAAACGCAACGCCCTTTTTTCGTGTCTCGTTGCGTCGGGGTGTGATCGGACAAAATATTGACGCCACGCCGGAGACCTTGAAATACATAGGTGTTGCGGTGTTGCGGATTTTTTGGGGAGAGTGTTTGATATTTTGCGATGCTTTCGAAAATCTGTCTTCTTTGGTCAGTGGTTCATTTTCAACGTAAAATGCATCCTGTCTAATTTGCCTGGAACCTTAGCATGAAAAAATCACCGCCATCATCGATTACGATTGAAGAAGCCGTCTCGCGGATGGTTAACATGGACTATATTCCGACCGGATTTAGTTTAATTGATATGGCTGAAGCTTTTTTGGAAGAAGCGGAAGTCGATTATCAGAATGCCAAGGTTGATCGAGTCCCCCCGGAAGATCTTAAAATCTTTGCCCTGCGCGTCAATGTCTGCACTTCTAGGCATTTATTGGCGGTCTGTTTGTTGGATCACCTCAAGCAAGAACTGGCCAATCCAAAAACCTCATCCCTTATTATTTCACCTGAAACCACCAGTAGCACACGACTGGAACTGAAAAGTGTTGCTGATTGGTCCGAAGAAAAATATGGTATTTCTATACCTGATTGGCGCATTTTAGGCGATAGCAATGATATCTATAGTGTTGATGATGTAACTGAATATAGTTACGAGGCGGCGCCTTCTTGGGCAACAGTCACTATCAAAATTTACAAAGAATATAGTGTTAGTTGTTTTATTGGAAAAGAACAAAAACATTCTCACTTTAGAAGTATTGGTCTTATGGGTGAACGTAGGAATGAGCCTAACTTTCTAGGTGGTATTTTGTTAGGTCTCAGTCGTGGCGTTAAATTCCCAATAAAAACCAATCCAGAATGCAAAGACAAGACTGCTCTGTCTAAAATCAGAAAGGCGCTCAAAAGCCTGACCGGTATCTCTGAAGATCCATTCTATCCGATCAATGACAGTGATGGCTGGAAGCCGATATTTACGTTGATTGATGACAGGAAAAATGCCGATGTGCGTGCCAAACAACGTGCAGTGCATGTCAGCTATCAGGATGTGGAAAATTACCAAGCAGAAACTAGGTACGATGATTACGCAGAAACGAAATCGTTTGATGATGAGGATGATGAAGCGGGTGTCTGGCTTGATGAAAACGGTTAAAGGTTACCGGTAACCTCCACGAAATAAAAAATATTTAAAATTTATCTCATTGATTATAAACAGTTAAATATTTCCTCAGTCCCACCATTGTTACCAGTAACGCATCTCTTATAGGAGATGTAGTGTTATCAAGATGTTCTCGCATCTCCTAATGACCGTCACTTTTTAAGTGATTATTTAAAATTGGGTTATGTGGAGAAAATATGACCGATTTAAAAGAAGATTCAACCCTTCACAATACTTCTGATATACCAAGCAATGCTGTTAATTCGCTTGAGAATTTAGATGAAATTTTAAAAGCCCTAGCAAGCCTATCTCCGGTTGAGTATGACCGTAACAGGAAAAAATCTGCCAAAGATTTGAGTATTCAACTTAAAACTTTAGATGATCTAGTTAAAGCGGCTCGTAAAGACAATACTGCGACACAAGAAACATCACTTTTTGGGAGCTTGGAGGTTTATCCAGATCCAGTAGACCCAGCCGAGTTGTTTTCTGATATTAAGCGAAACGCACTAACGTACATAATTATGGATCAAGCGCAAGCATGTGCGCTTGTACTTTGGATAGCAATGACCTGGGTAGTCGACATATTAAAGGTGGCTCCATTAATCATAATAAATGCGCCTGAAAAATCATGCGGAAAATCACAACTTCTTGACATTATAGGTCGATTATCGGCAAAAACTATTTTATCGTCGAATATGTCTACATCAGCGTTGTTCAGGGTTACCGATTTATATAGTCCAACGATTTTGATAGACGAAGCTGATACTTTCATCAAAGAAAATAAAGAACTTAATGGATTAATTAACGCAGGACATAGTCGTGTTAGTAGCTATGTGATGAGGATTGTTGGTGAAAATTTTGAGCCTAAGCAGTTTAATGTTTTTGGCCCCAAGGCGTTGGCAGGGATATCTCTGGAGCGACATTTGCAGGACTCTACTTTGAGCCGTGGAATTGTATTGAATATGCGCAGGAAAAAGTCACACGAGACAGTTGAGCGGCTACGCCATGCTGATAAGTCTGAATTTGAAGTGATTAGAGCTAAATTGGCTCGTTTTGCTTTGGATTATTCATTACAAATAAGTCAAGCACGACCTGAATTACCAGAATCACTTAGTGATCGTGAACAAGATAATTGGGAAGGATTGCTGGCTATCGCCGCTTGTGCTGGAGATGGTTGGGTTGCGAGTGGAAGGCATTCGGCCCTCTATTTTTCATCTGAAGTAACGGAGTCTTTGTCGATCGGTACCGAGTTATTAATTGATATCGAGTCCATTTTTACAGCTGAAGATATCCAAAAGATAAGCACAGTTGATCTTATCTCCGCATTGATTGGTGATGAAGAAAGGCCTTGGGCAACCTATAACCGTGGCAAGCCCATAACACCTCGGCAAATCGCACTTCAGTTGGGCAAGTACGACATTCATTCAAAAACTGTGCGAATGAGTTTCGGTAAAACGCCCAAAGGGTTTGATGTCGGGCAGTTTTCAGATGCTTTTTCAAGATACACACCAAGTGATAAAAAACTGCCGCCACAGTGCAACGAAGCTTCACAAGCCTCGCCAGTCATTGACTCCAGCGTTGCGGAGCAAACGCAACATGAATTACAACGTGGCGGCGATGAAAATGTTGCGACTGAGGTTTCGCGAAACACCACTCTTACCGCAACACCGGAGACCTTGCAAAACATGACGTGTGGTGGCGTTGCGGATGTGGCGGCAAATTCGGAGGCCTATGAGGAAGCTTTTTAAAAAGTTGTATGGGTCGGGGTCATCGAATGGGATGGCTCCGATTCTTTTCCGGTCTGAATAAATCTAAATTAAATTTAAGGTAACTAATATGAAAAATGAAATTAAATTCGTAACACTCTTTGATGGCTCACGTATCACTGATGCATTTTATGCTGAAATTGAAGAACATGTGGAAGCAAGATTTTGGAAGCTGGACAGTAATGAATTTCAAAAAATTGAAGATATTTTGGGTGAAGAATACTTGCTGAGCTTGACTGAATCAGAGTCTATGTTGGCGTTTAAGGCTTTTATCCGAATGGTTGAGACAATGAAAGTATCTTATTTACCCGTTGAAACGTTTTCCAAGCATTATCAATACTATCAATTGATGGGTGTGGTCGGTGTGAGTCGAGAAGATATTCTCTAAAAGCCAATTTCGGTGGCGGTTGCACTATGTGGTCGCCACTTTTTTAAGAACCTGCGCGGGTGATTTATTTCACCCCAACGGACAAACAACAAATTGAGAGTCAAAAATGCAAAATACAGCAATCAATATACGTGTTCCACAGATCAAAATGGCTGTGATGAATGTAACGCCGGATTTCCATGTGGTCATTAAGACAGCGAAAGCGCCTTCGAAAATATCAAAGGCTGAACACGGAAAAAAGGTTAATGAGGAAATGGGTCTACATGTTTCAGAAAGAATTCCAATGATGATACCTGGCAAATTGTATAAGTTGAAAATGATATGTACTAAAGAGTTTTGGAACCGTCATTACGCAGCCTCTCACAGGGGGCAGGGTCTTTACATTTCAGGGCTTGTCAAGGATGGTGTTTTACCTTTGGTGGCTTGTGGAAGAAACAGCTCTAAGTCCAAACTTTATCGCCTTAAGTAATTTTTGTTAATACGGTGGCGACTAATGACTCGATTGTTAGTTGCCATTTTCAAACCATTTATTCAGGAGCTTTTATGCCAATAGTTAAACTAACCCAGTCGTTCATCAATAATGAATTGCATTGCCCCGAAGGTAAAGCTCGTATAGAAAATTGCGACCCAGATCTGCCGGGATTGTATGTCGAAGTACGTAAAAGTAGTCCTGGGCAAGGGACTTATTACCTGCGCTATAAAGATAGTAAAGGTAAAACGTGTCATCAGAAGATCAGCAAAACAAATGAAATGACTTTGGTCGA
>CAILAO010000156.1 GCA_903832105.1 uncultured Pseudomonadota bacterium
AAAAGACCTTCCAGTCTTTTGAGGATGTCATAGGATTCCCTGTCCAGATTAACAGCCAGCCTGACAAAAGAAGATGAAACCGGGACCGCCCTTTCCCGGGGAAGAACTGCAGAAAAATCAGGCACAGGGCCTATTTTTTTTATCTGATCCACATTGTTTCCCGGGGAAACTGCCCTCCCCTGATTATCAGAGGCTTCTGTTTCATCTGACATGACTGGGAGGAGATCAAAGGACCTTTTCCAGGTTCTTTTGACGTCTTGAGGATAAAGTCTGGAGAGTTCCATTTCAATGGCTTCCCGGGATTTTCCTTGCGCCATGTCGATTAAGTATCTTGCCCTTTCCGAATCTGTATCTTTATTTAGATGCTTAGAAATGAGATATGTACCGGAAAGATGAATTTTTCCTTGGGCGATAAAGTCATAAAGCTCAGGAAATAGCCTGAGGGCCTTCGCCGAAGTGATTCTTTTGGAAGCAGAAGACTTTGACAAATTAAGATGATTGGTAAGATAAGTAAACGTATTGGGAAACGCTTCCTGGAGATAGAGTTTTCTGGCCTCAAATTCTCCTAAAAAAATGAGGCCGTCAGCCAAAGCGTGCCTTTCCTGATAAAGAGAACCCTTTATTCCATCTATGATCTGGCGGCTGGTTTTTGAGATAAGACTTTGTTCTCGTAATGCTTGTGTGTCAATCATTTCATACCCCCATCAATAAGGTTGAATTGAGCGGCTGGAGAGTGTTTTCTCCAGTCCAGAAACTATAACATGGGTTTTATAAGATAGATTTTTGGCTCAATATCAGCCGCTATCCAATAAAAAGAACGAAAAGAAGACTCGATGGACCGGGGCAGGAAAAAACTCTGCCAAAGCGGGGTTTGACTGGTCAGAGCTTATATTATAATAAACATCAAGCAGCCAGTGAATTTTAAGCCAGTCTCTCCAAAACGATGTCAAGTAAAAAATGTATTTTCGCCATATTTTTTAGCAAAAATACTACTTCAAAGATCGCCCTGGACAAAAGCAAGGTCCATGACAAGCCCCTTGGCATGGATCTTGCGGCCAGGCCCGAGAAGGTTCGAAGTCACGCTCCTCCTACGAATGGTTTGCCCAACCAGGGGGCCCGCTTCGTTTCAAATGCGCCGCTGGAGCCGTTCCTCTTGATTTACGGTTTCGGCGGCGCATTTGAAACGCCTAAAAGTAACGAGCCGCATCTTTCTTATTGCGCCGCTGGTGAGTTTCCGCCGGAGGCTTAATTCAAAGGCATTTTTCAGGATAAAGCAAAGCCGCCATATGACAGGATCAATTTTACTGTGAAATTTAATTTGACAGCACTGTGATCTAAAAATCCCATGTCCGGCGACTGCATAATTTTAGTCAGCCTAAAACAGCTGAAAACGCCGGTGGACCTTATACCGTTTTTCTTCATTAACTGCCGTAACAATTTATTTTTATAAACAATAACGGACTTTCTGAATTAACTTCTCTGACTAAAAATTGCCGACTCTGCGCAATTTGAATGCGGCAAAACGATTAATTCGCATAACTTACAAGGCGAGTGTGCTTTAAAACTCGCATGCAGAGTGGAAACTAGGCAGGAGCTAAATCAAATGCAAAATCCCGGTTAATATGCCCCGATTCTAGTGAAGAAGCGAAATTATCAATAATCACTCAACTGTAAAATCTTTAATCAGTAATAGTTCCTTTTGTTTGC
>CAILAO010000157.1 GCA_903832105.1 uncultured Pseudomonadota bacterium
TGCCACCCTTAAAACACTCATTGAAGAAAACATCAACCTTGAGATGAAAACCGCAAAAAAACTCATGAGCCTTCCGTTCCAAAGCCGTAAACGCCAAAACATTGAAGAAATCCACAATGCCCTTCTGGCTCGCGAAAGAATCTTCCGCTATCTGATGACATACCAAGATCAACACAACAATCCACCCACCGAATTACTCCAAACTCTGGAAAAAATTGATAACCACCTCCAAGAAAATCTTCCTCTCCTGGCCAAAAACGGACCACTGCGCAAACGCCTTCAAAAAACGCTCTCCCAAACCACGGACATGAATGCTCGCTGGTGGTTCTCTTGGGCCATTATCTAATTCTTCCGGGACAGCCTCACCGCTGTCCCGTTTTTTATTCCCCAAAAGATACACACAAACAAAACTTCAAACAACTCCCTATCTTTGATAAAATAGAACCACCACAGCAAGTAGTTTCGTAATCTGTATTTATAGATTCGTAGATTCGTAGATTTGTAGCAAATTCGTAATTCGTAACCTATGAAATTATTCATCGCCGTAGCCGGCAACATCGGCGCTGGTAAATCTACTCTCGCCAAAGCCCTATCCACGGAATTAAATTGGGAATATTTCAAAGAACCTTACGACGAAAATCCTTATTTGGAAAAATTTTATACGGACATGAGCCGGTGGGCTCTTCACTGCGACACCTTCTTCCTCTCCCGTCGTCTCCGCGACCATTTGGAAATTTTAAAAAAAGAAACACCCGTCATCCAAGACCGTTCCATTTACGAAACCAGTATTTTCACCGACAACTTATATTACAACCACAATATTGATAAACATGATTGGGAAACCAGTAAACTTCTACAACACAATATCATGCAGACACTCCCACCACCGAATTTAATTATTTTTCTTGACACATCTATTGACCGTTGCCTAAAAAACGTTGCCAAACGCGCGCGCGACATGGAAGCTTACAATGAAATTGCCCTTTACATAAAAAATCTCCAATCGCTTTACCAAAAATGGGTGGACGAATCCACTCTTTGTCCCATTTTAAAAATTACCAACGACGATTTTGACTTCAAAACAAACCAAGATCACGTTTCGTTTGTCGTCAATAAAATTTTCGAAAAAATTTATCCCAAAAATCAACATCAAACACCAAAAAAAGAACCACGCCAGTTGACTTTTTTCTAAAAGTTTGCTATAATAAGAATATAAATGGTTCAAAGAGTGTTTTTCCAGAGGACACTCTTTTATTTAACAAAGGTTTCTCTGGTAAAACACTCTTTCGAACAAAAATAAAAACATATGGAAGCCAAAGGCACATATCTTTCCTACTTCTGGAACACAGAAAGTGAAGCGAAAGATTCAAAAATAAATATTTTTCACAAAAAACTTGCCGAGAACTCTTCTCTGAGTTTATTCTTGAATATTTTATTTTGCTTTGCCGTTGTCATTAGCGTTTCTTCCGGACTTCGCGCTTTAGAATCAAATATCTTCAATAACGCCAACGCCCAAGAATCAGACCGATTCTTCGTCACCCGCGCCTTAGCCGCGGAACTCTCTAGTGAGGCAGAACTTACCAATAGCGGAGACTTGACCACTTACATCAAACCAAAAGATAGTTACACCTTCACTATTAAAATAAGAAACACCGGCACATCTACGTGGACCCAAGAAAAAACATTCCTAAAAACAGCCACCACTGCTTTCAAATTCAAACACAAAGCGTGGCTGGACTTATATATACCTTCAAAACTCAAAGAAAAAACCGTCGAACCTGGATCCATTGGTACTTTTAGTCTACCGATTACCGCCCCGACAAACTGGGGAGATTATTCCGGTGACTTCATGCTCGTAGAAAACAACGAATTAATCCCCGGCGGTACATTCCCAATCACCCTCAAAGTGGTAGAAGACCCCATCGCCGCCAAAAAATTCTACGAAACACCAACGCAACCAATAATAGAAACCCCAACTACATCAACATTAGTTGGCTTACCCCAAGTTTGTTCCCTGAAACTAAGAATCGCTAACGATATTTCCGGAATAGATAACCAAACCTGCGCCGTCGCCTTTGGTTTTCCGACCACCGGCCCGCAAATTCGTGTCGGTCTCATGACCCTCGACCAAATTACTTCCCTCAAAAACAATCAAGAGTGGGAAATCTATGACGCCAACGCCCTGTTGGCAACCATACCCGCCAATTATGTTGTTGATTTCTACTTCAACACCGTCAAAGAACAATATTCTTTTGACTTCAATGGCAAAACATTCCGCACAACTTCCTATCTTTCTTTAAAAAATCTCAACACTGGTATTTTTACAATTACTAGCTTAAAAGATTCTCCGTCATGGAATAAATCCATCAACTACAACCAATTCCTCGGCAACTTCGAGATAAAATACAATAACTACAAAAAACGCGCCTGGCTCATCAACATTCTTCCATTAGAAGATTACGTGAAGGGTATTAACGAGACTTCAAACCCCGATCCCATGGAATATCTCAAAACCATGGCCGTTGCCGCCCGAACCTACGCTCTTTATCACGTAAATACCGGCACAAAACACGCTAAAGAATTTTTCGACGTTGACGCCTATTACGATCAAGTTTACAAAGGCTACACCGTCCAACAACGTTTTCCTCGACTCGCTCAAGCCGTTGACGAAACAACCGGCATGATCGCCGCCTACAACAACGAATTAATCGTTGCCGCCTACTTCTCTAGAGGCGACGGCACAACGCGTAGCTTCAAAGCGGTTTGGAAAAAAGACGTCCCTTATCTTATCGGAGTAGAGACGCCCTATACAAAAGGCAAAGTAATGGCCGGCCACGGCGTCGGCATTGACGCGACAGACGCCTTCCTCCGCGCCAAAAAAGACAGCTGGACTTTCGATCAATTACTAAAATATTATTATACCGGCATTAACCTGGAAAAAATTTATTAAAGTTTAGAGTTAAAATAAAACGACACCCCAGAAAAACTAAACGCGGTATTTATACCCGTTACCAAACAAAAAATTTCTAAAGCGGTCGTCATTCGTTCGTGTTCTTTCTTAAAAAATAAAAAA
>CAILAO010000158.1 GCA_903832105.1 uncultured Pseudomonadota bacterium
ATCAGCGCTAAAGCTGACAGGGCGGAAAATGCAATCAGGGAGAAAATGCGTTGAGGGAGCTTCTCTTTAAAATTATTCATTTGGCAGGTCCCTCCTGCGCTGTGATCAGTCCTTCGGTTTCAAGTATCCTCATCCCTTCGGAAGACAACGTAAAATCAATAAAATCCTTGGCGATACCGTTTGGTTGACTTGGTGCCAAAAAGATAAATGGCCGTGACAGCCCGTAGGTGCCGTTAACAATGTTGGCACGAGATGCGGCTATACCATCCAATTTTACGCCTTTGATGGTTGTGTCTATCAACCCCAAAGATATGAATCCAATGGCATTCGGATCACTCGCTACTAGTTGTCGGACCGCTCCATTGGAATTCTGGACGATGGCCTTGGATGTAATCTGAGTTTTACCCATAACAAGGCTTTCGAATGCAGACCGAGTTCCCGAACCGTCCTCGCGGGTGATGACATGAATCTTTTTAACTGACCCCCCAAGGGAACTCCAATCGCTGCTGGCCCCTGAATAGATATCTCGGACCTGTTTCATCGTCAGGTTTGTGATGGTATTCGCTGGATTCAATATTATAGCCAACCCATCGCGCGCGATTTCCACAAACCATAGGTCTTTTTCTTGATCGGTCAATGCCCGGGAGGACATCCCGATATTGGCAGTTCCAGTTTGGGCAGCCATGATTCCGGCCGCAGAGCCGCCACCTTGAATATCGATAGTAACATCGGGATGGATAAGCATGTAAGCTTCGGCAAGGATCTCCGCAAACGGCTGAACGGAAGTAGACCCTGCTAGTACGACACTCGCCTTCGGTATGCAACTACACCCAGGGAGCGATACCACCGTACCAATCAATAACCCTAAACTAGCGATGAAACTAAGAAATTTCCACATTTTTGCTCTGTATATCATTATTCTCACTGGATGTACCCACGAAATAGCAAGCAAACTAATATTTAGAAGCTCCGGTTTCCTCTAATTTACCTGTGATAACGAAAATCGCGCGTTCACAGATGTTAGTAACACGGTCTGCACTGCGTTCCAGATTATGAGCTACCCAGATAAGACGCGTCGCGCGGCCAACCGTCTTTGGGTCCTCCGCCATATAGATCAGGAGTTCGCGAAATACCTGATCATAGAGATTATCGACAATGTCATCATCATCAATAACCTTTCGCGCAGATGCTGCGTCGCGTTGTTGAAAGGCGTCCAGAGATCTACCTAGCATGTCCTTTGTTTTTGCAGCCATCAAAGGCACATCGATATAGGGCTTCAAGGGAGGTTCGTCTCCTATCATGATAGCTATCTTGGCGTTGCCCTCAGCATGATCTCCTATGCGTTCCAGGTCCACGATGATGTTCAACACCGAGATGATAATGCGGAGGTCACTTGCTAGGGGCTGCTGCGTGGCGATTAGCTCCACACATAACTCTTCGATCTCATAGCGCTTTTGATTGATGTTGCGGTCTTTTTCGATGACCTCTCTGGCAAGCGCAAGATCACGATTTA
>CAILAO010000159.1 GCA_903832105.1 uncultured Pseudomonadota bacterium
AGCGTTTCGGGGCATTTCCGGTAACTTCTAGCGACATCATGGATTGCCATGCTGTTTCATATCCAGCAGGTCCTTGACCACGGAATCTATCTTCCAGATCAGTATACGTCATAAGAAATTGCTTCGCTTGTCCGGAAACTAAAACGTGCATCTGCATCATCTTGAATTCGCCGAGTTTCATGACGGAATAGACGAGGATGCCGTCATTTGTTTGTCGGTAGTTAAATAATTTTGACTCAATCACTTCGAATTCGCTGACCATTCCATCTTTTGAAAAAGCCTGGGTGAGCTGCGCTTTAAGAGCTGCTGCTCGCGCTTCATCGATTGGCGATGCTTCATGAACAGTCGCAATCGTAATATTTCTTTGGAATATGATCGTTTCATAGTCGTTCGCTTTAACGGGTGGTTTTGGTTCCCTCATAACAACAGAAAGCCCATTTGATTTTGTTGACACAAGCCAACCCGCGGGGGCTCTAAAACTGATGCCCAAAGATTTCATGTCAATAGGACTTCCATCACTGACGACATCAATTGAGTCACCAATTTGCTTTTCATCAATTGACTGTGCAGCAATTCCAGATTTGATTGCGCTGTCAGTGCTAACTGCTGGCGCAGCTTCACCAAAAGCGACAGATACATTAAGGATGCCGGTAACGAGTAACGAGGAGGAGAGAAAGAGAAAGGAACGTGTTCTTTTCATGACAACTAACTCCGCAACAACAAGAAGGTTTAACAACAACGGCCTCAAGAAGAGCTACGAGACACATTCGGGGCATGAGTGCTCACGCCTCGGAATAGTTTTACAACATATTTTAATAGAAATCAATAGTATTTTAAAAGAATTTTATGATTTATAAATATATTATGGATTACAATGTGTTGCCGTTGTTATTTTAAAGATTCTTAGAATAGACACTAGTGTGTTTGATCGTTTTTACTCAGCTCGCGTTTCAATAGAGAGCCCGCAGCTCCGAGTGTAGTATCGCCGGAACTTGTAAGGTGAAGGCCCACTTCCTTAATAAGTTCAGGTAGATAGCGACTTGGGAACTGCGCCAAGATATAGACTTTGAAGAAGTCGGTGTCAGCCCCATCGTTCGCTATGACGCCCGCTGAATAACGCTCAAAGTAAATATCTGCAATGCGAGCATATTGCTTGTGGTAAACCTGAACTGATTCCCCAATGTACCCATCGAGTCTTGTTTGTAAGACGGGGGATGTTTTTATTAATTCTGCAACGCCTGGCCGCTCGGCTTCGAGCCGCTTCATCAAGCGTTCTTTTGCAAGTACGTTGAGCGCTTGAATTGTCCCGCGAAGAACGTCTTGCTCCCCTTGTTTAATTGTTTCAGGTAAATTTCTGACGTGGTTTTCGACGGAGTAAAAATTAAGGAGATCTTCAGATTCGAATAGAGAACCTGGCGCTTCCTGAAGCCAGCTTGGTGGGCTTGCTTTGTTGCGCTCAACCAAATTGACCGACGACGCCTCCGAGTTGCTCAAGAAACCAACACAAGACGAAAAAAAACTCATCAACGCAAGGCCGGTAAAAATTTTATACAATATAGCACGATGTTTTCTCATTTCGCTTTTTTCTCTTTTTTTTGCTCCATTTCTTTGTTTTTATCATCCCTTTTCTTTGCCGCATCGAACATTGTTTCTTGACTAAGAGCTCGATGAATACGGATTTTGTCCAGCACTCTTTGGAGTAGAACTTTGTTTGAACAGATAATCATCTGTAACACCTCAAGCTCGTCTTTGGCACCTTTGACATCTCCCATAGTGCAACTCCTTGCTCATTAAGACCCGTAGCCAAGTGGCCTGGAACATTTCTCAGGCTTAGCCTTGATCCTCGATTTAATCCAACGGCCTAGATGTCTTCTTGATCGGCACATCCAAAAAAAAGTTAAACTGATTCTCAAGTTTGCTATGGGGGTTAACTTTTATCGAAAAGGGGAAAAAGGTAGGAATACCTAGTCTAAAGAATATGATACAAGAGCCCTAAACCAGCCCATCGATCAGTTCTTTTTATTTTAACCGCAGGAAAATGCCCCTGTTCGTTAGAATGAGGGACAATCAAAGATGCTTGTCTCATGTGTCCTTCGAGACGGATACCAAAATTTAGATACGTAAAATAATCGATGTTTAATGCAAGGTCGAATGACTCGGCAGTTATGCTGATAGCTTGATCCTCAGTTCCCGGAGTATGCTTTTTTATATCGTTATACCGTTCAAGAAAGTAGTCGGCAAATGTAGAAATCCGAAATAATGGATTAATATCGTAAACGAGTCCCACTAAAAGACCCGGAAACATGATAGCTGATGTAGGAATAAAAATTCGGTCGCTCACTTTTCTCTCATAATGATAGCCTGCGGACGATCCCAAAAAATATCCGAATCCTTTATAGATTTCGATATGAAAACTATATTGAAACTTGGAAAATACACCGCTACTTTCGAAGTCTTCAGATTCGATATCTTCAAATCTTTCTACGTGCCAGGTCCCAGCAGTCGCTCCCGAGGAGAAGCAAAAATTATGATCCCTCCTAAACCCACGAACGTAACGCTCCCACTGAGAGACATCACCCTTGGGTCTGATTGTCTTTGATACGAATTCGTAAATTTTCAGACCATCTGAAGTACTTGAACTCTTAGCACCATCTTCGGAAGCACCTAAAAGAACGCTCGGCAAAAAAAATAAGATAGCGAAGGCCGCAGTCAAAAAAGTTTTTCTGTCTCTGTCACTGATATTAGGCAAAAATTGATTCGACATAATCACGCTCGTCAAAAGGTCTAAGATCGGTGATTTTTTCTCCAACGCCGATAAACCTGATCGGCACGTTAAATTGATCTGTAATCCCCAGCAGGACACCGCCCTTAGCTGTGCCGTCTAGTTTTGTTACGATCAAACCTGTGACATTAACGACCTCACGAAACGCCTTTACTTGCATGACAGCGTTTTGACCTGTCGTGGCATCGAGAACAAGCCAGATCTCATGGGGTGCACTCGGGACCTCTTTAGAAATAGCTCGTTTGATTCTTCCAAGCTCTGCCATGAGGTCGTCTTTATTGTGTAATCGCCCGGCAGTGTCTATGAAAAGAACATCAGCTTTGCGAGCTTTAGCGGCTTTTACAGCGTCAAAGGCCACAGCGGCAGGATCACTTCCTTGCTTTTGCTTGATGACTTCAACGCCAAGTCGATCACCCCAAACCTGGAGTTGTTCAATTGCGGCAGCCCTAAACGTATCGGCTGCACAAAGAAGAACAGATTGATCTTGAGCAAGGTAGTAGGCCGCCAACTTTCCAATTGTCGTCGTTTTACCAACACCATTGACCCCCACGACCAACACGACAAAGGGCGGTTCCTCTGGAAAATCCAGGTCTTTTTTTGATCGAGATAGAATCTGTTCAGCTTGCGATTTTAAGGTCTTCTTAACATCCTCCCATCCAACGGATGAGGATGGCGGTGACGAAGCTTTTAAGTGCGCGATTAGTTTATCAACAGTGCTTACGCCGATGTCAGCTTTATAAAGAACCTCATGGACTTTCTCCAAAAGCTGTTCTGTCAAACTTATTTTTTGCATAAAGAGCGACGACAGATTAGTGCTGATGGTATTCCTCGTTTTGCCGAGGCCTAAAGCTAAACGCTCTTTCCAACTTTGCTTTGTAACGGCACGAACTTCATCAACTGGAGAAGGAGGGGAGGATGCAACTTCTTCTGGGAGATCTTCGTCAAGTTCATACTCAGCAGATTCTTCATCAGAATCGGATTCATCTTCTGGCTCGATGGCTTGAACTGCCTTACCGGGATCTTTACTTGACTCATCCAGAAACTTTTTAAACTCTTTTCTTTCCTTGGAACGTTTAACTAAAACCACAATGAAATACAGCAGCGCAATGCCAGCTAAAACCAAGAAAGGAGTCATGATCGGGACTAACGAAGACCAACTCAAATCAAAGTCCCTAAACATCGAAAACGGATCCTGTTCATTTTCCATAGTCAGCTACTTTCAAGTAAAAATTCAGGAAACGTGATATCAATACGTCACGTTGAGATCCCGTCGCTTCGCTCGGGATAGATTTTGCTGAAAAGATATTTTTCAGCAAAATCTGACTAGTCGAGCATAACTAAGTGAGAGAAAAAAGAAAAGACGTATCCGTGACCCAGGGTAAACGCATTTTGATTGGCTCCAGTCCAGGCCTTCAGGACGCAGCATGCGGGAAGTCAGGATTTCAGGGGGCGGAAAATCAGAAATGCAGGAATCTGGAAGGCTGAAAACTGTTCCTGCAATCACTTTTTTACTTGCATTTCCACCAGACTTGTTTTTGCAAGCGGGTGAGCAAAACTATAGGAGGTGCGACATGCTTAAGAATTTCAGATCGTATCAGGCTTCAGTTAGGTTTTATCATCTGGCGACGACTCTTAAACTTCCGAGACATCTTAAAGAGCAGCTCGACAGGTCCGCAGCATCCGTTTGTCTGAATTTGGCGGAAGGATACGGACGGTCATCATTTCAAGACAAAAGAAAGCACTATCAGACAGCCCTAGGGAGTCTTCGTGAATCGCAGGCCATTCTTGAGCTTGCTCGCGTTCGCGAGCAA
>CAILAO010000160.1 GCA_903832105.1 uncultured Pseudomonadota bacterium
ATTGATATCAAAGGCTCACATGCCGCTTTTTTTGATATAACCAAATTAGAGGTTTGCCCTATGCACCGCAAGCGAGCTGAGGAGTTTTTAAAGGAATCCGCCTCGTTCCGTTTAGGCGACCTTCCAACGGAAGGAAGTCATCCCAAAACCAAGGAGCTTTCAAAATGGGCACAGGCTGGCTCCCCGGAGGAACTTATTCCGGTCATTTCGCTTTTAAAAGACATTGATCATGACGCACTGACCATTCTGCATAGCAAAGCTCCTCTGTTTGAAACGATGAGAAAAGACATTAAGAGCACACTTGAGAAAGGTCACAAGATATATTTTTGCGGGTGCGGCGCCACAGGAAGACTCTCTCTCAGCCTTGAATTTCTCTGGAGAAAAGAAAGATCGTCTCACGCTGATCGTGTGGTGGGACTTATGGCTGGCGGGGACGTCGCGCTCGTCAAAGCTATCGAGGGTTTTGAAGATTTTCCGGACTATGGCGCAAGGCACCTCCTGGAATTAGGCTTTTCGGATGGAGATCTCCTGATCAGCACGACAGAAGGCGGCGAGACGCCTTATGTGATCGGAGCGACAGAAAAAGGCTCAGAAGTCTCCAAACAATCACCCTATTTTGTCTACTGCAACCCTGACGATGTCCTATGCGCGAAAGTGGATCGCTCGCGTCGCGTCATTCAAAATCCAAAAATCAAAAAGATCAGCCTCCCGATCGGCCCCATGGCCCTCTCAGGCAGCACGAGACTCCAAGCATGCACAGTCATGATGCTTGGAGTGGGACTAGCCCTCCTAAACTACGATACCGCTGAACCCATTGCTGCGGGCATTCGCTCATTCCAAGATCTTCTGAAGAAAACAGATTTAAGCTTTCTTGGATCTTTTGTGTTTGACGAGTCCGATTTATATAAACGCGGTTCACATGTTTTGTATGTCACTGATGAATTTGGGATCACGGTCTTTACCGACACGACAGAACGCGCACCGACCTTTAGTCTTATTCCTTTTGAGAACGAGAAAGATCAACCAGTGAATCCAGCCCTGTGCTTTTTATCGCTCACCCACGCAAACTCCGTCGAAGATGCTTGGCAAAAACTCTTCGGTCGCCCCCCTCGCCCCCTTGAGTGGCGCGAAGCAAAGGGACTCGCTGGCCAAGGTCGTTTGCTAGGTTATGACTTTAGTCTCTTCGCAGAAAAGAGAAGATTTGATCCCACGTCACATCTCAAATATCAAAAATTTTCCATTCTCCGAAGCGAACAAAATAGCCACGAACTAGTCCTCGCTCTTTCTCCTTATAGACATAACTTATCTTTACAAAACGCATCTCCCCTCTTCGAGCATTTGCTCCTCAAAGTTCTTCTCAATATCCACTCTCTTCTCGTGATGGGGCGTCTCGGGCGTTATCAGGGAAACGTCATGACTTGGGTCAAACCCAGCAATAAAAAACTGATCGATCGATCGATCAGATATGTGTCTCTTCTACTCAAAAACGAAGGCATTGCACGTTTTTCATACGACGACATAGCCTATCAACTTTTTGCTGAAATCGAACGACTAAAAGACAACGAGTCAGTCGTGCTTAAGACTTTTCATAGTCTGCATAAAATTTAAGACATTATTAAATGTGGTGCGAACCATTCGAGTATGATTTATTCCAAAACTCCTCTAAATCACTCAATATCCTTCGCGAAACAAGCTCTTGAATAGACTCATCATACCAGTCTGAGGGAAGCGCCTTCACATAAGCATCTTCGACAAAGCGTCGATCCATCATCACAATAACGCCACGATCAGTCTCGGAACGAATAACGCGACCTGCTGCCTGGACTGCCTTGGCCATGGCGGGATAGGTGTAGGCATAGTCAAATCCTTGCCCATAATGCTTTTCGTAATATTCTCTGAGATACTCTCGCTCTTGATCATACTTTGGAAGAGGCGGGCCGATAATCATCGCCCCAATCAGCATCCGCCCCGGATAGTCAATACCCTCAGCCAGAACACCCCCCTGAACAGCCATGACAAGGATTTCTTCTTGACCTTGTTCCAGAGCTTCAAGAAGACCGTTGACATCTGCGGATGACATCCCCGGCATCTGGCGAACAATCTTTTGGGTCTTTGGCTTAATAAAGGGCTCTGTTTCATTCAAAAATTCAAAACTCGGAAAAAACGCGAAATAGTTGCCCCTTTTTATATCTACGATCCGCGTAATAGCTTCACCGATCTTGCCATAATTCTGCACTCGATCGCGATACTTTGTTGAAACTTGTGGAATTAAAATGATCTTGCGATGGTCTTTAGGAAATGGCGACCCGAATTCTGCCGTCTCAAGAAAATCCTCGTCAAATCCCGTAAGCCTCGCATAAAACGAAAACGGTTTCAGCGTTGCCGAAAACGCTACGACATTTGCAAAATCTTCATACCGGGGAGCTAAAAAACTCGACGGATCACAGCAAGTTATCTTGACGATCGCACCTGTCGGATGGCTCTGATAGGTAACAAAAAACTCGTCTCCCTCAAAATCAAGCACAGAGCAGAATTGAGACCAGTAATTTGCAAGTTCACACACAGGATCACGCTCTTTAATCTCTTTAGTCTCCTGCATGTACCTAAGTAGAAAACTATTAACTTCGGTTTCAACATCCCGATACTTTTGTCTATCGAGCGTAATTTTGACCGCTCGCGATTTCACCGAGCAACGCGAAGATGTTGTGTCCGATGGAGCCGATGATCTGACGGTCTCAATACAAAGATCAGCAATATTCAGCCCGCCTTCTTTTAACTCGGGATCGAGAATCTCCATACGCAACATAAGTTCTTGAAGCACTGCGCAGGAAAGAGCTGGCGAGTAGTACTCCATCGCCCTGACATAAAGATTATGAGCTTCATCAATAATAAGATTAGGATTTTCTTCCCGAACACTAAAACCTGCCTCAAGACGCTGCAAGGCTGATATCGGAGCAAAAACATAGTTATAATCACAAATCACCACATCGACTTTTGAAACCACGTCAAGCGAAAGCTCAAAAGGACAAATCTCATACTTTTTTGCGCATCGAACGAATTCACTCGCGTTTAGCTTGGAGCGCCTCGATAACTTTTCCAAAAGTTGGTGCTCATAGACTTTACCATAGTAGTTTTGAGCATACTCGCAATATGACGGATCACAGATCGGCTCTGGTTTCTGACAAATTTTCCTCTTAGCTGTTATCGTAAGACTATTCATCGAAACTCCGGTGTCCTGAAATCTCTTCACCGCGTCTTCTGCAATCAAATGCTGGGAGTTTTTGGGTGTCACATAAATCGTCTGTCTACCCCGGCTCAGCGCTTCCTTAACCACAGGAAACATAACCCCAACGGTCTTTCCTAAACCGGTCGGTGCCTGAATCATCATCTGTGTTCCATCCGTAATATGATCTTCGATGGTTTGGATCAGTTCACTCTGCCCAGGTCTCGACATCTCGAAAGGGAACCCCATCAGCCCTGCTAGTTTTACCCGTTTTTTTCTTCTTTTTTCGATCTCCCTCGCCTCTCTAACGAGTTCACCGAGCCTCTGATCAAGCCATAATTCATACTCGCCAGCATCAAAATCCACCTTTAAAACGTGCTCTTTCAGATCTTTCATCGAAATGACAACCAACTGACAGCGCAATTTATCGCCCGAAATTTTATGAAACATATAGGCGTAGGTTTTTAGCTGCAAAATATACGGGTGATCATCTTCACCCTTCAACTTTTCAACAAGCTTTTGTGCGTTGAACGATGTCTTAAATTCTTCGATAAGAATCGAATCAGATTCAACAAGACCATCGATACGGCCGCTTACTTGAAATACATAGCCATCTTTTTTAAAAACTTGAGAACAAGGAACTTCACTCTTATAGTTTTTAAAAATCCCCCTTCTTTTTTCGGCAACGACTCCATGTATCTCAACGCCAAATTGAGGCATAGGCCCATATCCCGAATGTGCCTCAATGCTGCCCCGTCTTGGAATGGGGAGTGCAAAATCCTTTACGGCCAGCTTGATAGCAGCATTTTTTGAGCTTTTTTTGGGGCTCATAAAACAAAAATTCCAGTCGGCTCATATCGTTTTGCGACGTGCAACTCAAATTCTTGTCCAACAATTTCGCGATGCGTCTTTAGCGCTAAATCCGGATGATTATTTTCTTCAGAAAGATGCGCAAGACAAGCCCACTTGAGGCGTCCGCCAGAAAAAGACTCTCGCAGCAGCTTGGCGGCTTCGTAATTTGAAATGTGACCGCCACGCCCTTCAATCCTCTTCTTAAGATTCCAGGGATAAGATCCCGTCCAAAGCATCTTGGGATCATAGTTACTTTCGAGAAACACCCCGTCCAGGGACCCCATGACCTGATCTAACCCATCAAAAACACACCCAAGATCTGTCATGATCCCTAGCCGTTTCAGACCGTTATCAACGACAAAAATAACTCCGTCGTGGGCATCATGAGTCGTCGGAATCGTTTCTATAGAGACCGATCCAAACTCAATCCTTTCACCAGCCTTGAAATACCGAACGTCCTGAAGGTTACCCATCGTTCCGTATGCCATCGCAGCTTGCAAGGTCTTCTGCGTAATATAAATCGGCATCCCAAACTTACGCTGGTAAATACCCATGCATCGAACATGATCCGAATGGTCGTGAGAAATGATCAGGCCATCAATATCAAAAAGACTTTTCCCAAACGCATCGAGCCTTTGCTGCAACTGCTTTCCGCTCACTCCAGCGTCAAATAGGAGCTTAACCCCGTTCGTTTCGACATAAACCGAGTTTCCGTTACTCCCCGATTGAATGGAAATGAGCTGCATCTCTTAGAACCCCAAAAAAGCGTTCAACGATACTAAAAGTGAATACCCTTTGAGCGGCCCCTTTTCCGATATCTTCTTGGGTTCAAACTGCTCGGTCACGTCACCCCTCTTGTCATAATGCGCTTGGTAAGAAGCAAGAAGCGGAATCGCAACGCCTACCGTCATGACGTACCCTTCGAGTCTCGTCGCTAAAAGATCCGGAGTGTTGCCCTTCGGTCTGGCTCCCTTTAGCCAGGCAAAAAACAAGGCGGGCGTCACGGAAAAACTCGTCACGCGCATGATATAATTATCGATCAAATTACTATTCTCGGGATCCGCAGGGTTCGTCGTCTCTTTCCTATTACGCCCCACAGAACGGCCCACAACGTCGGCATAGTTTAAACCTACGGCAAACCCATAGCTCCCCTCAGAACTTCTGAGGTCCAGCGTCTGAGCGCTGGTTCCCCACCAATACGATAAGCCGGTCCCCACATAATCAACATTGAGCTGTTTATCTCTCGTCGGTTCATAGGGACCAAGCAAAATATCCAGCATCCCATTCATGTACCAGCTTTTTGCGATATATCCACCGCCAAGGCCGATTTTCACTCCGTTGCCTACAAGTTCATTATCGTTATCCGCTTTCAGAATATAGCGAATTCCATCGATCGCGATACTGACAACGCTGTTTTTCATTTCTTGGTTCTTCGAAGAATCCGACTCAATTTTAGGTGGTTCTATCACGAGGGGTGCCGCTGATTGTGACAAGGCAGGCACGGAGGTCATACATAAAACAAGAAGTCCAATAAAAAAAACTTTCAATTTATTCTTCACGAGGTTTCGCCTGAAGTTTCGGTTAGCTTTTTCTTCCGCCCTAAAATACGGATGACTAATATAGATACTTCATACATGAAATAGGTCGGAATCGCCATGGCGAGTTGGTTAAAAGGATCTATGGTCGGGGTAATAATCGCAGATATAATTAAAATGACAACGAAAACTCCCCTTCTATGTCTCGACAGAGTAGCGGCATCAATCACCCCCAAAAGGGATAATAGAATCAAAACAACAGGCGTTTCGAAGATAATGCCAAAACCTAGCATCATGGTCGTGAGAAGTGAAACATAATCGGTAATGGTGATGATTGGACTTCCGACATCGAGTCCCAATTTGATAAGAACCTCCAATGCCACAGGGAGCATCAAAAAGTAACAAAAACTAAGACCGCCCAGAAATAGTAGCAGTGAGGCAAAAAAGATTGGGATGAGATAACGACGTTCCCGGGGGTAAAGCGCGGGTTCAACGAACTTCCAAAACTGATAAAGCCATACTGGTGCGCTCGCGATAAAACCAACAAGGAAGGCCACGCGAAGGCTCGCAAACAAGACGTCAAGAGGCCCAGTGAAGTAAAGTCGTGACAGTTCTTGGCTTGGAAATGAATCTATAAGCGGCTTCTTTAGTAAGTTGATGAGATCCGCTGAAAAGTAAAAAGCCACGCTAAAAAAGACGAATATCACTGCGAGCGAAATAATCAAACGATATCTTAGCTCTATAAGGTGAAAGGTGAGGGCATCCCTTTTTATTTCCTCAATG
>CAILAO010000161.1 GCA_903832105.1 uncultured Pseudomonadota bacterium
CGACTTATACAAAAAAAAAGTCAAAACCAAAAAAAAAACTAAATTTTTATCCAAATATGCCGATTGGAAGTAATGAGGGGAGATTGAGGTTTAAAGCAAGAAATGTTGCGAGGAGGAAATGACAAAAGTCGACATCAAATTGATGATCAAGCCAGAAGAGTTCTTCCACGAAAAAGTGTCTTCAGCGATTGATATCCTGGGCCTAAAAATTGAGGAAGATATCGAGTTTTATCTGGTTCACCTCTTGTGTGAATTTATTGATCCGAAAAAGTTGAATGAAAGTCTTGGCGAAGATCAAGGCGTAATGGATCTTCCGCTCGCGCTCATGCTGAAGCAAGCCCTTGAGGCGCAGCCGGAACATAAACTCAAGATTTTTAAAACACTTGGCGATACAAGCTTATACTTCTCGGGCTTTTTTCAAGACTTTTTTAACAGAAAATCGTTTGATGTTGGCTACTATGCCACGTTGGGAATGATTGGATATCAAAGCGTAGCATCGATTATGCGGGAGCAGCATAAAGAAGAGCATTTTGAAGAACTCTATCAAGGGTTGGCCAATTCCTTCGAAGTCTGTGTTGACATTATCGCGGAGGTATCCTCCGAAACGAGGCAGGTCACAGCCGCGGATATTCTCTCGGTCTACGATAGGTGGACAAGGTGCAACTCGAACAGACTTTACAGGTTGCTTCATAAGTTTGGAATTACGCCTGTTCCGTCCAATTTTAAAAAGGCTCAGTAGTTTGTAAGGAGCCTGCGAGGTGAACCGTCTATTTGAGGTAAAGTTCTATGGCAGGTCGAGACCAATTTAATTCAATTGTTACAGACATCGAGAGGCGTCTGTCGTCGTTTTATGGATTTACCCGAAAAGCCTTGGCTTGTGATCACTTAGTCACTTTTGAAGAGCTGAAATCTGCCTTGGAACTGGAAAAATTCACTCCTGTCAATCGAGACGACAGGGAAAGTGGCGTGTTTTTAATTCCAGAGAAGAGCAATAATGATCTTTTTATTGGAATCTATTTTTCAGATGAGGTGATTGATACCCTCTCTAAACAAAGCCCGGAGGAGTCGCTTACAAATGCAAATCTGGACGCCTTCTGTGTTTTAGTTGAGGAGTTAAGCCACTTTCATCTTTTACTAAATCGTATTAATGATCAGAAGGCAACCTCTCACCTGGAACTTGAATGGCAAGGTGAAGTGGATAAAATGCTCATGGCGGCGACGATTCTACAAGAAAAAGAAGGTGACCCGCACGTGGTTCAACTCATGCGTATGATTTACGATCACGCTCTTATAACTGACGTACATCGTCGCGATTTATATTGGGAAGCAACTAGGTTTGCAGCCAAATTTTGGCTTGACCAGATCAGTCTTTCAAGAAACCTGTCCCGATTGATTCAATCTTCCGACCTTAGACGACTTTTAAAACACCTCTATGAAGCTTCGTGGCAGCAGAAACTCGAAGTCTTCTCAAAACAGCTTGAAAGAAAGGCCTCTTGAAACGTACGGTATAGGAGCAGATCCTTTATGTCAGATGGTGTTGGTTAAATAATCACATGTAAATCAATGAGAACAAAACGACACATCAGGCTTAATTTTGCAAAGTACACTCTTTATCACCTCATTGTCGGCCTTGAGCTTAGCGATGTCGCTATCCTTCTCCTCTTTTAGTAGCGCGATATCCCTATCCTTGTCGGCCTTGAGTTGCTTTGTCGCCTCAATTAGGAGCACGGTCAGTTTTGGATAATCGACGGTCTTGATGCCATCCTGGCCAGTTTTCACAAGTTCCGGTAGAACCTGCTCGACCTCTTGTGCGACAACACCCACCTGCCTGTTTTGGTCCTCTCCATCCTTCCAGAAGTAATAGTACCCGCTCAGTTCTTCAAGCTTATTTAGCGCTTCCGGAAGCTTGACCAAATCGCGCTTGAGGCGAATATCTGAAAACGTATTCCAGGCGTTAGCGACAGCGACGGAACCGTCGCCGCTAGCGCCTACTTGTAACTTCTGGGTTGGATTTGTCGTACCGATTCCGACGTTGCCGCCGGCCTCCATGAGGAGGGTTTTGTTGGTATACACATCGCCGATATGAATCACGGCCGATGATGTCCCTCCGCGAAGGTAGGCGTCCTCATTGGCACTGTAAGATGTCATTAAGGTCGAATAGGACGTCGAAATGCCCCGGACATCAAGCCTTCCTGACGGACTTGCGGTGCCGATTCCGACGTTGCCGCTGAAATCAGCGGAGCCTGAAACCGACAGCTTGTTCGCCGGGCTCGTGGTCCCAATACCGACGTTGCCCGCATTTGTCACTCTCATTCTCTCTACCTGTGTGGCAGCTCCGGTTCTGACTATTAAAGCACCGAATCCACCAGATCCTGGCGTCTCTCTCACTCCCCCAATTTGTGGGCCATAGCCATCACTAGTTGAAGTTGCAAATTCTATATAAGATCCATTTCCGTCAGTCGCTGGAGTTATGGGTGATAATTTCAAGACTCTATTAAGGCCAGATGTCGCTCCTGTAACAATATTGACGCTGCCAAGCAAATTGGTGTTACCTGACACCTCAAGTTTCTCCCCTGGATTAGAGGTTCCAATACCTACATTGCCATTCATAAATGCCACTTCTGTTCCATTTCTACTCATCTGAATTCTTTTCGACCAAACACCCGTTGGATCTACATCATTGTTCATTCCTATGTACCCAACATTAGCAACTCCGTCATACTCAAGCGTCATACCATAGGTAGAACCTTCCCCCAAAAAAAGTCTGGCATCATACTCAAAGTTTTCAGTTTGTATTCTTGCTAAGACATCCGATGATGCTTGAACATGCAAAGTACCGCCAGGATTTGTCGTGCCAATCCCAACTTTTCCATCAGATTTGATAGTCAAGCCATTTGATGAGGAAATACTATTTGAATATACTAGTTTAATTGCATCATTTTCATTATCCCAACCTACGGTCCCTTTATATGCCCCTTCAACGTAAAAGCGAACCTGCGCAGCTTTTGAAGCTGCAGAAAGAATATCAAGACCTGCGTGATCATCAATGGATTGAATTCTAGGATAGACTGGTCCCGAGCTATAAATGTGAAGTTTATTAATCGGACTAGTCGTCCCGATGCCGACGTTGCCACCCATGACAATGAGCTTGTCACCAGGACTTGTCGTCCCAATGCCGACGTTGCCGCTTCCTTTGATGACCATTCCCTGAGTATCAACTCCTGCTCTTACTAAATGCCAATTAAAATCACCAGCCCCATCGCTCTTCAAATACGAGTAAGCCCCAACCCCAGAACCACCGTAG
>CAILAO010000162.1 GCA_903832105.1 uncultured Pseudomonadota bacterium
AGGTCGAGCAGGTTCTGCCGGAACTTGTGAAAACTGGTCAGGATGGCATCAAGACCGTCGACTATCCCAAACTGACAGTGCTTCTAATTGAGGCGGTCAAGCAACTTAAAGCTGACGATGAGAAGCTCAAGGCCGACAAGGATCGCGATATCGCGCGGCTTGATGCGGAAAATAGCCAGTTCAAAGCCGACGGCGAAAAGCTCAAAGCCGACAATGAGAAGTTAAAGGCCGACGATGAAGCGATAAAAACCGTGCTATGCAAAATGAAGCCTGATGTGGCGTTTTGCGGGAATCGGGGGACACCATAGCGCCATTCGTGACACACACCGCAACCAAAACATAAAATCTCGCAGTGCCCAGGCTCTTTTTGTGTGCAAGGCTGGACGATGATGATTTACGTTTATGGTCACGACAAAAACACTATGCAACTATTAAAGTGCTTAACGGATTATCACTTAGCGCAAACCCCACCAAAAGGAGGGATTTTTAACCTCAACATTTGGCAATCGGAAGATCTCTCGGTGTCACAAGCACCATCGCCATAAATAATAGAAAAGTTCTTACCGATTGGGAGGCAATGCTCAAGAGGAACGGATATTTCAACTGAAGATGCACTGTTATTCGTGGCTACTATAATGGCATCTGAAGGATTATGGGCGCAAACCCTCGCAAAAACATAAAGCATGTCTTTTGCAACGAGTGTTTTATAGTGTCCGGTTGATAACACTGGCTCTCGATGTCGGAGCGCAATTAGTTTTTTGTAGGTCTCTAGGAGTTCAAGCTTCCAATTCTTCCCCTCTGGGAACCCTCTTCTGCAATCGGGATCAGCATGTCCTTCTAGTCCGATTTCGTCACCATAATAAATACAAGGGGCTCCCGGGAAGGTGAAAAGGAGAAGGGCGCCGAGTTTTGCAATGTGAATATTGATCCCCACTGTAGAAAGAAATCGTGCAGTGTCGTGGCTATTTAGGAGGTTGAGCTGGGTCCATAGGATTTCCTTTGGATAAAGCGCAAGGATGTTTTCGATTGTTCTCGCGTAAGTAGCCGCATCAACTAAGTTCAGATCTTTAAAGTTATCATGAAGCACTTTTCGATCGAGATGTTCATGACCTAAAAAGGACAGAGCGGCTTTGGTAAAAAGATAGTTCATAACTCCGTCAAACTGCTCACCATCAAGCCAAGAACGGGCATCAACCCAGACTTCTCCAACGATATAGGCATCGGGATTGATTGTTTTTATGCGTTGCCTAAACTCTTGCCAGAAGTTCTTTGCAGTGATCATTTCGGGAACGTCGAGACGCCACCCATCAATGCCAGCCCTAATCCAATGCTCCGCGACGCGCATGATGTACTCGCGAACAGCGGGGTTGTCGTGGTTAAGCGTGGGAAGCGCACGGAGGTTCCACCAGCAATCATAGTTGGGTGGGTGCTCCTTGGGATCGTCAGCATAGGCATTTAGTGGAAACTGCCTGACTTTAAACCAATTGCTCCAAGGCGATTGAAATCCATTTTCTACGATATCGTGAAACTGAAAAAAACCTCGGCCTGTATGGTTAAAAACGCCATCAAGGACCACGCGAATCCCACGCGCGTGTGCGGCGTGAAGCATCTCGAAAAATGCTTCATTCCCACCGAGGAGGGGGTCCACCTGAAAATAATCAAACGTATGATAACGGTGGTTGCAAGCAGATTGAAAAATTGGGGTAAAATAAATGGCGGTGATCCCAAGATCTTTCAAATAATCGAGTCGGCTTGTGACGCCTCTTAAATTGCCCCCCTTGTAACCATGGGGAGTTGGAGGAGCATCCCAAGGCTCAAGGTTGAGGGGAGACATGGTTTCGTAATCTTCAACGAGGCCAGGGTGACGCGCAAAGCGATCAGGAAAAATTTGGTAAAAAACGGCGTGTTTAACCCAATCGGGCGTGTGAATGGTCATATTTTTCTTTTCTTCAAAAGAGTTACAGCAATAATCTATCGATCGAAAAGAGAAGTTGTCAATCAATATTATCGAGTTGCAGGCGATAGACTTCGTGCAAATGAAATCGGGTTCTTTCTTAAAAAAGGTGACTCATAAATAGACATTTAAAATCCATAAATCTTCCAAAGGTTGGGTCCTATCTAATTAAAATGATTAAAAGATAGTAGTCGCTGCCCGTGCTGTCAATAGTCTGCCATCTATCCACAGGCAATATCTTCCTTCTTTCGGTCCAGGTTCTTCTGTATTTTGCTTTCCATGAAACCGACTCCAAGAGCCCTAACGGCATGGACTTTGTTATGTTCGCGACACGCGAGTCTAATGTTATCGACCGAGTGTCTTCCCCCATGGCACCACATATTTTTATGATCAAACTCAAGGTTACTTCGTTCTTCGCACCGATTCCCGTTATGATCGACAAACGTGCATCTTCCTCCATCACG
>CAILAO010000163.1 GCA_903832105.1 uncultured Pseudomonadota bacterium
ATCTATCACAGTAAGAAGTCGCCCCTAGTAAGATGAAAAAAGAAGGTGAAAACATGCTAATCGTAGCCACGACGCCACCAGGCACATTTCCAAGGAGATATCCAATAAATGTCGAGGTGATTAAAACGGGTCCTGGGGTAATTTGACCAAGGGCAATCCCATCCAGTAACGTTTTCTGATCAAGCCACTGGTGAACCGTTACAATTTCGTGAAAAACAATTGGAATAGATGAAAATCCTCCTCCAAAAGCGAGAAGATCGATCTTAACCATGGCTAAGGCGATATCGAACAGTGCGCGATTCAGGAAAAAAAACGAAATTAAAAAAAGGCAAAAGCCCAAAACGAGACCTAAATAGACTTTGATCGAAAAAAAATTGGAACATGAAAAGGTTGTTTTCTGCTCACCTGACTTCTCCAGAAAAAGACCTAATAAAGCCGCTGCGAAAATGACAGCAATCGGATGAAATTCCATCCAAAAAAGAATAGCGGAAACACCCGCAATAGAAAATCTTCTCCAGTTAGAAATAGTACTCTTTGAGAGCAAAATAACGGCGGTAACTAATAAAGAGAGTGCAATAGCACGAAGCCCTGCAAACAGCGCCGTAACCACATGATACTGCTGATATTCTTTGTACAGAAAAGACAGCCCCATCATGAGTACAACTGATGGAAAGAGAAAGCTGACAAAAGCCACAAGAGCACCTGAAACGCCCCGAACTTTAAGTCCGATGTAAGTCACCATTTGGACTGTGGTCGCGCCAGGAACTATTTGGCATAAGGCAACACCCTCCTCATAATCATCCTTCTCAAGCCATTTCAATCGATCAACAATTGAGTTACGCATATAAACAATAATAGCGGGCCCTCCAAACGAACTGATACCCGTTCTTAAAAAATAAAGAAAAAGACCTTGTAAAGACGGTTTGTTCAGAGGATGTGATTGCTGCTCATTAGTCATATATTCTCGATAAGATCTCGGCCTTGACCACATGCTTATGATATTCTATTTTGGCTGAGTCTTTCAAGGTATGAACAAGGCACGGTATGAAAATGATTATGAGGCGAGCGTTTTATGAAAATTAAAGTTCTTTCTTGGTTAATAACGGCATTTTTCTTTGCGTTTAGCACTCTATCCGCGCAAGAGATGTCAAAACCTCCCTCAAAAACAATCGTTGCAACCCTTTATCCCCTTTATATTGCGCTGATTAACCTCACAAAAGGTATTCCTAACTATCAAGTGCTTCACCTTGCTGATACCCCGACGGGATGTCTTCACGATTACCAGCTCACAACATCTGACTTAAAAAAAATCATGCGGGCAGATATCGTTGTTATCAACGGTGCAGGAACAGAAAACTTAGAAGTAAACCTTAAGAAATTAGTCTCTCAATATCCTCAAATCATCGTCATCAATGCTAGTGAAGGTCTTGAATTAATTAAGGAGCAAAATGAGTTTAACCCCCACATTTGGGTGAGCATCACGGGCGCTATGGCACAAGTCAAAGTGCTCGAAAATAAATTACGTGAGTTTGATCCGTCAAAAGCAGACCTCTTTAAGAAAAATGCAGACGAATATCTAGCGAAGTTAGAAGTTCTGAAAGGAAAATCTGCCGACCTTCTCAAGTCAATAAATCATAGAGATATTGTGACGTTTCATAAAGCCTTCTCATACTTCGCAAAAGAACTCAACTTAAACGTTGCCGCGGTGATAGAGCTTGAACCAGGAAAAGAACCCAGCGCTAAAGAGCTACTTAACCTTATAAAAGCCATCAGATCCAAAAAAATTCAATCTATTTTCACCGAGCCGCAATATTCTGCAAAAGTTGCAGAGTTGATCGCCAGGGAAACTGGAGTCAAAATTTACATTCTTGACCCTATTGTTACCGGGCCTCTGAACGAAAACGCTTACATAGAGATCATGGAGCGAAATCTTGATGTTTTGAAGACTTCCCTAAAGTGATCGTGTGATAATGATGATGAATGTAACAAAAACTTCAACGAACGACGGTACATGTGAACGATGCTGCACGAAATTCGTCGGACTTTCCGTGAAAATGGGAGATGTCTTCATCCTAGAAAATATCAATCTTCATATCCACTGCGGAGAACTTACCGCCCTTGTGGGACCTAATGGAGCCGGTAAAACGACGCTGTTTCGCGCCATCCTTGGCGAAATCCCCCACTCAGGATCTGTGGAATTTTGCCACTCAAGCTCACAAACGGTGAAAGGGAAACTTACGATTGGATATGTTCCCCAGCGCATCGATTTTGACGCTTCTTGTCCCCTGAGCGTTCTCGACTTAATCGCAATATCGATTTCAAAAAGGCCTATTTGCTTTGGTTATTCTTCTTCTTTAATAAAACTGTCGACCGAAATTTTGTCGCTAACTCACGCAGAGCACCTAATAAAAAAACAGTTGGGCAAATTATCAGGCGGAGAACTGCAGCGCGTTTTGCTTGCACTCGCTCTTTACCCCGTTCCGAATCTTCTTTTGCTTGATGAACCTATTTCTGGGGCTGATGTGACAGGCACAAAAGCTTTTTACAAAATGGTTTCTGACTTTCGCCATCGATTTGATCTTTCAATCATTTTGGTCTCCCATGATATTGCATCCATGATGCTTCTTGCAGATCGTTTAATCGTCCTCAATCGCTCGATTATTGCAGATGGCCCACCAGCAAAGGTTTTAGAAAATACTTCTGTAGAGCAGACTCTTGGCCTGACCTTTCTGCAGCGGGAACAAAGTTTATGATGGATGTTCTTTTTAAATCTTTTAGCTTGTTACCCTTTGAATGGGCTCAATATTCTTTTATGACCCATGCTCTCGTAGCTATACTGCTAATGACGCCTCTTTTCGCAATCTTAGGTTGTTTGGTCATTGGTAGTCGTATGGCTTTCTTTGCGGACGCGATAGGACATGCAACTTTGACCGGAATTGCGGTTGGCGCGCTAGCGGGGTTCGCGGATCCGCTTTGGGTCATGATTGCTTTTGCTCTTGTCTTAGCTGTGACCATCTCAAGCCTAAAAAGAATCACCCCACATTCGACCGACACCATTATCGCCCTCACCATGTCGTCATCTGTCGCGCTCGGCGTTGTGCTTTTGTCACATGCCGGCGGGATTTCTCGGTACTCGAAGTACCTGGTCGGAGATATTCTAAGTATCACACCAGAAGAAATCGTCCGCTTGGCCGTGCTACTCGGAGTCACGGGAGTTGTTTGGCTCATTTATTTTAACAGGATTCTTCTTCTATCGTTCAACTCTTGTCTTGCAAAAAGTCGAGCCATCAACACTTGGTTCACTGAAACTCTTTTCGCATGTTTGGTTGCCGTCGTAGTTTCCAGCTCTATTTCTTGGGTCGGCCTTCTCGTCATCAGTTCTCTTTTGATCTTTCCAGCAGCCATCTCAAGAAATGTTGCTCGCAACGCTTTTCAATATGTCGTCCTAGCTATTTCAGTCAGTTTTTTCACGGGAATTGTCGGTTTGATCGGTTCCTACTATTTAGACACCGCAACCGGAGCAACGATCGTTTTAGTTGCGACAGGGCTTTTTATTTTATCACTTTTCTTTCAGAGAGCCTGAAATCGTGTTGCTGATACTTCTATCAGCGAGACTGTATCAAGCTGAATAACCGTTTTTGGTAAGAAAGAGTGCCAGCGGTCGGACTCGAACCGACATGCCCGCAAGGGGCGGTAGATTTTGAGTCTACTGCGTCTGCCGACTTCGCCACGCTGGCGCATCGTTCTTTGATAAATGGTTGAACTTAGCTTGTCTACCAGAAGTTTCTAAAGCGGGCCGAATATTCTATTATTCCCTTAAATAACAGCGTCTTAAAGTTTCTATCGCCTTTTTGCTAAAGACTCTTTTTACTTCGTGTGTTTTACTTTTTGCGGTCTTTTGCATAATTCATTAAGATCGGGCTAGTCGATTTTGAGACCTCATAGTAAGAGGAACCTGGGCCTATCGTATTGGAGTCATTTATATGAAGAGTAAGAATTTTTTCGGCTTTATGTTTTTAGTGCGTCTTGGTTTTGCCGCATTCGTTTCATGTTTTGTGTTTTGTTACACGCCAGCGGCCTTTTCTGAAGAGCTAGTACTATGGGAAAGCGAAAGCGACGATATTCAAAAGGTTTGGGACAATGTGAATGCTGAGTTTCAAAAAGAGAACC
>CAILAO010000164.1 GCA_903832105.1 uncultured Pseudomonadota bacterium
CGCCCGGTTCCAGACACTCACGTTTCCTTTTCCGTCCAGCACCGATATCCAGATGTTCGCGTTCTTAATCACACTCTCCTCAAACTGCCGGAGAGACCGGAGACTCTCTTCAGAGCGTTTCCGGGCGGTATTGTCCCGCCCAATGGTGATGAACCGCGGGTCAGGGGTAAAAACCGCGCCGTCTCTATTGGGATCAGATCAGCATAAGTGTGATTATGATGTTTCTATTCAGGACTTTTCTGATGGCCGTGACTTTGCGATCGAAAACGGGATGAAAGTCATTCTTCAGGGAACGGAAGACATTTTTAAATACACTCGCCTTTGTCTCATAGGAAATAAAGATAACGTCACGAGAATCTATTTCGCCGTTCATGGAGATGGTAATCCTGATTATTCGGGTAACTTCACGCAAAAAGATAGAGATGACTTGCAGAAATTTTATCCAAAGGGAGAAGGTCTGATTTTGGCCCTGCCGATCGCTGTTCGCACTGAATGGGCCGATTTTAACAGCCTCTCAAGGATACAGGAACATTACTATGTCTTTCTACACGCTTTTAACCACCTGAAACATGCCTCGAAAAATCCCAAAGTGACGTTCGAAATGTTTAGTCTTTCCGGTGGTGATCTCGTTAATTGGGCATTATTTCGCTTTGTACGTGACAAGTACGACGAAGATCCTGAGGTCAAACTATTTGTTGATAATCATTTAAGAGGAAGTCACGACGCCGATGCTTTAAGTTGTCGAGGGAGTTATTCTGATATTAAAGAGACTTATGTTGGTGTTTTGAAGCGCCATACGAAGCTTAAGGCGGCTTTTGTTCATCGTCGTGCGGGTAGCGGAACGCAAGCTGATATTTACGAAAGGCATTTTGGTATTGCAAAACTTCTTGATCCAAATGTTTCCACAAAAGACTTCACTAGGAGTGCTGATTACGGGGAGTCGGGATCGCTGCGCCTTGAAAACGCGAGGTTTCGATTTTGGAGTGGCCCAAGTCACGGGCAGTCATGGTCCACACAGTTTGCTAGGGTTTTTCTTGATATTGACCCTGATACAGCGACATCGCCTGCTCAAGAAGATAGACTTAACTTCGATACGGCCGATCTAAAGACAATATATGACGTGAACACGGACACGTTCACGGTTGTACTGAAAAACGCGAAAAACGTCCTAGCTCTTAAAAGTTACATGAAAACGTTTTCGTTTTTCAATAATGAGGGAGACCAGCAACTAAGTTTCGCATGCAGTGATGATTCTGAACCGGTGCCTCAGGCTTGCACGCTCAAGATCTCTAATCTTGGCGAAAAGACAAGACCCTACAAATGGCAGGTCGATCTCTCAAATAGCTACTTCGTCATACGTAACGACGACGAAAATACCGAGGCGATGAAAGATTTTCATGACCTTTTCACGGGATATCAAACCACAACCGTTGAGGGTGGAAAAGATGAACACGTAGGGATTCCTATTAATGTCCCAGGAGGGATTTCTTTTGTCGTTCCAGACGAAGATCAGATTATGAGTGTCTCTTGCCGAAAGCATAAGACAGAAGACAGAGGACACTTCTGTAAAATTCTTGTTAAGATCCCATCGGGAAATTAAGTATTCTCAATGTTGCAATGGATCGCTGAGATCAAATTAATTTAGGGTGCGTACTCAATTTAAAATCGTAGACATCGACTTCTGCTTACTCTTGAGGCATAAACGTGATCTTTTCTCTGAAACCTCAGCTTTTCCGCCCAGATCTTCAGCTGATTTACGGCAAAGTCAGCTGGCTAAGCTAAAGTATTCCAAAAGAGATCATGATTAGGCAACAAGATGACGTCAAAGACTAAGTCTAATCGCTAGAAGGGGTTCAGGCTAATTAAGTACACACCTGAATGGCACTGGGTTAACATATACGTCCTCATAGACATAGACTTGAAACTTGAGACTTAAACGTGATCTATTTCTTGAAGCTTGAGCTTTTTCGCTA
>CAILAO010000165.1 GCA_903832105.1 uncultured Pseudomonadota bacterium
AATACCAATGCCATCGGTCGCAGCGTAGGCAAATATGAAAGATTTTTTTGCAGCGGGGACAAACCCTGCGCAGTCCGATCTGCTCTAATTTCACTCGTTTTTCTCAAAAAATGTTGGACTGCACCCGGAAATCTGGTACTTGAGAGATGTTCAAGTTCTTCAGTACCAACCGGTACGGCTGGGATTTCCGGGTGCTAAACTCCTGAAAGGCGTTTAGCACCGACAGCTTCAAAAAGCACTTCTTTCAATCTATCTGGGTGAATTATTTAGAATTATTGTGAACGTGGGTCTTTAACGTGAAGATGGTTAGATTCTCGGCATTGCTTGCAAATTCGCTATTTTCTGATGCTTGTTAACATCAAAATAGTCAAATTTCCAAATATAGCGATCCCCTTCAACCTCAACTATGCCATAGTCGTGCTCACGGTAAGGATCGTTATTCCGACCAAAAGTTTCAAATGACCGGATGGTTCCAAATAGCCTGCAAAGCGAACCTTCTGGCAAATGAGCTACGAAAGAAGACAGGTGTAGACGATGCGGCAACGGAAGAAAGGGAAGACTTTTTCTCAGAGAATCATTGACGCTGGCAATCTGACACATCTCGACCGTCCTTTAGGTTGAGCCATTTGAGACATCATCAAAGATGGCTCTTTTGGGTGTGTTTCGTGAGATTACATCATCCAGAAGTAGAATAAGATCCGAACATGCGGTAGCTTCTGCACCCTCTTTCAATAAGGGCTTGGTCTCCCACAAAAGATCTCTGATTTTTCGGTACGATATCCAACCAATTGACCTGGAAACCTGTTCAGCTGGATATAAAATGTAATTCCGGTCGGGAATCATTTTCATTAACGTCAAGGGATCTCTTAGTGCCTGAATCTCTCTCGCTGGCCGAAATTGATTGTCAAACAGAATGTAGTAGAAGCGCTTCACGTCGCACTCTTCGGCATGGAACCAAAGGACATCAACATTTCTGGAGATCTGATCACGGTGAGGATCATAACTTGTAGAGGAAGACGGCTGGGCATTTAGTTTCATCTCAATCATCAAGATTGCCGCCAGAGGACTATTTTCTAAATGATTTCCAAGAGTCAGTAAACAATCTGCTTCGGTCTTACCTTCTTTTGGCTTTAGGGCCGTTTCCCTCGAGAAAAGTTCAGGCATGAACTCATAAAGCTCTCTATTTCGAGGAGTTCTTTCTCTGGGAGGAGACATTTTTTGCCAGAACGCATGCTTCATATTTTTGTAAGAAAGCTCACCCTCTTTGATTTCTTCATGGCCAAGGGATTCATTAATGAATCTACGCAGAAAGATGTTTGGGTCAAGTAACCGAAGATGACTCCATAGAAGAGAGGTAAGCAAGTCCTCGCTTTTTAGATTCATAAATCGATCAGCCTTCTCAGGTCTCTGAAGAATTATTATTCCGATGCTCGTCCCCTCCATAGGATTCGTTTACAGATAATAAGTCACTTTCTTTGTTGAACTGGTTTTGATCGATGCACCCCTCGATCACATGACCCGACCATGTGTCAGCCATTGTGATGAGCAATGTGAGAGGAGTCTCGTGATGTGAGAAGGGCTTATTTTGTTCGCAGTATTGCCCATCATGAGCAGTAATCGCTTGCAGCTCTGCCCATGTCAAGTCAGTCCACTTCGCTGCGATTATTGCCGTACTGACTGCCAATGGAAATTGAATCTGGGAACTATTATAAAACCAGGGACGGTTGTTTCTGGAAGGAAATTGATTGGGATCAAAGTTCTGATTTCTTAAGTATCGTGGGACGATGCCATTCTTGGTGACAAAGCCAATTTTAGAAAGATCATGACATAGGCCAACAGTGATAATCGAATCCTTGGAGATCAAAGGAGCTACGATCGGGCGAAGTTCAAGTGCTACCTTCGTCACTCGAACACTATGGTCCACACAACCACCTTCGTAAGAACCGTGCATATAGCAACTGGCGGGAAGCTTCGAAAGATCACAATGCTTTTCAATATGACGAAAAAGTCCGGTTAACTGCTCCCTTCTTTTTACGCTCTCGATCTCCCCTATCAACTTCGATAAATCCTGTAAGTCGTATTCAGCCCTTTGACGAGGCATAGGTGAACTCCTATTAACAAGCAGTTTAAAACGGGATATCTCCAGAGACTTTTTCGGCCTCGGATTCAACATCAACAACTTGACGCACATCAATCTCAGTGAATGGAGTGCTCAAATCCATAGCAAGCTTGGTTAGTTCCTTAGCTTGATCTTCTGGGAGTCTTTGCCAAAGCCAATTACCCTTAAGATTTCTTTGGGGAAACTCTAGGATGTAGTAATTCTGAATAGCTTTTGTCCTCATAAGCATCGAAACACAAGCATTCGGTGCGCATCCTGGATAAGCCCACTTTTTTGCAGACATTTTCAACGCTGTTTTAAGTTTACGAAGCGGCATGATACTGGTGCGTTTGACGCCAATCACAAAGGGCAAATCGTCCTCTATGTCCCAAAGGAGTAACGAATAAACCTCGGCACAAACTGGTGGAGTATTTTCGGACCATTCTCCAAACTTACAGCTTTGGCAGGTCATGGGGCGATCCAATGGATACACGGAACCTGCTGTAGAGTGAAGACCATTGTTGCTTCTGCATAACGGTTCAACGTTCTTTTCCCCAGTGAACGGAGGGAACATCACACGTCCAAACTTCATGGCAAGCAAAACAACTTGGATCTCTTCTTTTTGGTAACCGAGACTAAAGCTAAAAAGCCCTTTCTTAAAATCAGGTGGAGCGTCTCCGATAGCCAGATATTCGATCTTTGCACGAGGCAAAATATCTCTCAGATTTTCTTCAGCTCCATTAAAGTCCAACAGTGAAAATGGGCCGTTTTTCTGCAACATTGGCGGTAGCGATACCTCAACAGGGGCTTCCGACATAGGATCCGTCATAAATCACACTCCTTTTTTTGATTGGCTTAAATGTAAGGTCAGCTAGCTCTCGACCGGATTCACGCACAATATCTCGGCATACCGGCCCACGAAATGGACACCTTGAACATGCAAGGGTTGAATTAGAATGCCACCACCGATTCATGCGAACGGTGGCAATTGCGTTGGAAATGCTCCGTTCAAACTGATAAATCATATCAAGATCAAAAAGGCTTTCGTAGAATACTGGTCCTTTTGGCATTCCCTTGCAAAGAAGTGGATGACCATTAGGATTCGTTTTGCTAGGTGCCTTTAGTTCATGACCAATGTAGGAATCATAGTACTTTGCTTCAGATAAATAGGTGATCCTTTTTGTTGAAGGTCTTTCGTAAGGCAAATAGTCAGAAAGCTTAATGAAGACCAAAGAAGCTGGAAACTCTTTTAACTCAAAGGATTCAGATGTATCTTTTTTCTTATAAAATTTCCCTAGAAGCATCGCCAAAGAATAAAGTGCCAGTTGATAACTCCAGTTAAGCTCTTCCTGGCTCGGGATCTGACCGCTTTTAAAATCAACAAGCTGATAACCTCCATCAATTTTACGGATCTGATCAACTGTTCCAGTTGCAATATACTTTCCAGCAATTTCAGTAACAAAGGAAGTTTCTTGAGCAATGACCTTAGCTTCTCGATTGCGTGGATCACTTGCATAACCTTTAACCATCTGGAATCCGTCACGGATGATTGCTTTTTTATCGTCATATTTCCAATTAATGGGAGGCTCATCGGAACGACTCATTTCGTCTCGCCAGGTTTTTCCGTAGATAAAAGACATTCGTTCCCAAGCATTTTCCCGATGCAGAGTGTCAATGACAGAATGAATCACACTTCCGCGCACAGTTTTGGGGTATCTCCACTCTTTCAGGGAGAGTCCGTCATTATGTTCTTTTATTTCTAGGAAGAACGCACGCGGGCAGGCGAAGGGGCCACATAAACGAGACAAATGCGACTGTCTAAGAGGGAACGTCTTCGATGCAAATTGTCTTGGATTAAGTCTGACAGGAGCGTCCATCAACATAGCTGGTTGCATAAAAAGCTCTCCGCTGCGAATGTTTCTTGTTTCTGGCTAACAGTTGTCCAGAAGATCTTTCCAGACTAGCCATACGCCCTAGACTTCGAATTTTTCACTTGTCTTTTTTCAATATTTCTCAGAAAAAGACCTTATTTAGGTGAAATAAATTCTTTTTAAAACGTATATCCTTCTTGGGAGGACTGATGTTTATGACTTTTGAGAATCTAGACTATAATCACATGCTAACAAAACACATGATCAACTGGCGCAGGGTAAATATTTCAGAAAATGTTTCTCAAGGTTCAAAGCCTTGGGAGCTATCGAAAGATCATTGGGAGTTAGGACTTTGGAAAGATATTCAAAGTAAAGCAAAGTGGCCACTTTCCAAATATTTAGAAAAAGCAAACGTCCATAAACATCTTTTATGCCACAATTTAAAAAGCTCATGGATTCAGGCTGCAAACCTCTATTTTCCTTTTGGGCAACGCCCAGAAGGAAGACTACTTTTTGCTTCTTTTCTCAAAGAAAGGGCTGCTCCATTTATAAAAACTATTGATCGATTAGAGCTTGAGTATCAGGAAGCGGGCGACCTACATCCCTCGATATTACTGGGAGAAATAGGTGGTCAACGTGGGAAGGGCCAAACATCTCCTGACATCGGGATCATCGCTAATAGTGGCAAGTCACTGGTAATCATAGAGAACAAGCTTTCAGAGAAATCATTTTATCGTTGCCCATTAAAATCTGCTTGTCAATTTGGAGCAAGTTTTGATGCTTCTGAGCTGCTCTCCAATCCTTCAAAGAAGTGTCTTCTACATAAATATTATGATCGTAAATACTGGAAACATCTCACCTCGACAATCAATAAAACGAACCTTTCAAGCTTAAAATGTTGCCCTGCCGCCGACGGCGGATACCAGCTATTTCGGCAGCAGGCACTTTGCGAGGGGATTGCATCTTCTAGAAAATATGATTCCGTGGTGTCTTGCGTTGCTTACGATGAGAGAAATACAGAACTTTTTACAGCACTTCAACCAGCTGGAATTAGCGATTTTCGATTTGAATGGTCTCAACTTTTTAACAGTTCAGTAAAGTTTGTTTCCTTTTCTCATCAAGAATGGGTTAAATGGGTTGAGGAGCAAAGTCGCGGACAACCCTTTATGGACTGGGTTCTTTACATTAAAGAGCGATATGGATTTTAGGACAACAGGGCTAAAATATCCTCTGGCGTCTTACAGACCACGTCTGGAGCTACACTGCTGACCGAAAAATCCGGATTCCAGCCGGCTCCGACAGTTTTCGCGCTGAGAGCTTTTGC
>CAILAO010000166.1 GCA_903832105.1 uncultured Pseudomonadota bacterium
GAGGTGATTAAGATGGTCGATCAATTTATTTCCATCGCAGAAGTATTGGGTTACTTAAAAGTGGAGGATATTTCCGATATCGAAGAAAGGGCGGAGATAATCCAGGAATTTCTTAATAGGCAGGCTAGTAAAGGAGTCGGAAATGCTTATGATCGATATCTTGAAAACGGGGCTTCAACCGCGGCGAATGTCATAACGATATATCCCAGGGCCACTAAAGAATGCATAATGTGGTGTGTCAACCACTATCTCAGCTTAAATAAAAATGCAAACGTGATCGAAAAAGCTTGCAGGGCAATGAAGCAGTACGGAACCGGATGCGGGACATCTGCCTGTTCATGCGGAATGACGTCTCTGCATAAGGAAATTGAAGCGCGCGTTGCGAAACTTGTCGGCAAAGAAGAAGTGGTCCTCTTTCCCACTGGATTTACCACGAACCTTGGGGGAATTTCTTATCTGGTCGGGGACAGGGATCTCATTCTCATCGATGGAGAATCTCATTCATCAATGATCAATGGCTGCAAATTATCCATAGCAAGAAAGATGGCGTTTAAACATAACGACATTGCCGACCTGGAAAGAAAGTTAAAAAAATACGGCCATGCATATGAAAACATTTTTGTCCTTGTGGAATCAGCCTATTCGATGAGCGGGGATCTGTCTCCACTTAAAGAAATCACCGCTCTAAAAAAATCATATAAGTTTTATCTCTATGTCGATGAGGCGCATTCCTTTGGTTTCTATGGGGAGAAAGGACAGGGATATTGTTACGAACAAGGTGTCACTGAGGATGTTGATTTTATTATGGGAACATTTTCTAAAGCGACCGCTTCGCTGGGAGGCTTCCTTGCATCCAAACATAAGTACTGTGGCATATTGAGATGGGGACCTGCTTACATGTTTCAAGCATGCTTAACGCCGCCGGATGCTGCGGTCATTCTTGCATGTCTTGATGAGATCGAAAGCAATCCTGCGATGATCAGAGAACTTCATGAGAAAAATCAGTATATGCGCGGCTTGTTAAACGCGAAAAAATTCAATCTTGGACACAGTCAAAGTCCCATAATCCCAATCATGGTTCCAAGTCCTATAAAATTGTTAAGCGTTGTCGATGATCTTTATGAGGAAGGTATATATTCAACGCCGATCGTATATCCTGCTGTTCAAAAGCACGAAGGAAGAATACGACTTATCTTGAATCTGGCACATACAAAGGAACAAATCGATTATACCGTTGAGATGTTAGAAAAGATCTGTAAAAAGCACGATGCGCCTTGTTTCTTAAGTGAAACCAAGCCAGAATCTACTACTACTGGATCTCACTGGTGAGATTTGGTCGATCCATTTGTTTAAACCTCCGGATGCTGAATTCGGCAGCGAGCGCATTTCCTGCCGTTTGCGGCAGGGGTAAGCAGGCGAATCATGTTTTAGATTCTTTCCTTGGGAATCGAAGATTTTACGGAGCTTGCTCCGGAGGGCTTCAATCGTAAGACACACGAAATGGGAGTCCGACATGCGTCTACATCCGGTTAGCTTACGGTTTTTGGATCCGGCATTGGAGAAGGAATTCATCAACTCCAATGATACCGAAATGAAGATATTCAACCAGTTTGGGATCGTGCTTTCCTTTCTGGCCTGGTTAGGCGTAGACTTTATTTGTTATATATTCTTTCCTGAAGAATTTTTCTTCGTGACAATGACAACAACTGTTTGCCTCTTCCCTGTTTTTGCTGCTGTCATAATAGTGACTCGATTTCCACATCGTGTAAGGTATTATCAGCCCCTGACCGGTATAGCCAATTACATGGCGGGATTATACTTCATTTATCTGGGCAATCATGTATTGCATATGGATATTTTGACTATTGCCGGCGAAATTTGCTGTATGATATTTGCCTTTTTCCTGTTGCGCCTCAGGTTCATGTATGCGGTCGTCGGTACGCTTATTTATGTTACTGCTTATCAGGTTGACCTGCTTTTCAGGGCATACCACACACCCAGTGCAAATTTGGATATACCCATTCTTTCCTTTGCCTTGTGGACTCTTGAAGCGGTCTGTATATCAGGCGGATATGTTTTGGAGCGCACTACCCGCAAATTGTTTTTAACCATTAAAGAAATCAAACGACAGAAAATGATTGCCGAGGAAGCAACCAGTAAGAGCGAATTTCTGGCTAACATGAGCCATGAAATCCGTACGCCTATGAATGCAATCATAGGGATGACCTATCTGACCATGAAGACTGATTTAAGTATTAAGCAACGGGATTATCTGGAGAAACTCCAATCCTCTACTCACGCATTGATGGATATCATCAATAACATCCTTGATTTTTCCAAAGCAGACGCCGGCAAGCTGGAGATCGAGAAGATAGATTTTACTTTAGATGATATCTTTGTCAATTTGGCCAATCTCCTCGGCACGAATGCGCGCGAAAAAGGAATAGAATTGATCTTTGATTACACGGCGGATGTTCCACAGAGATTAAAGGGGGATCCGCTCCGGCTGGGACAAATACTCATCAATCTAACCAATAATGCCCTCAAGTTTACCCGCGAAGGCGAGATCAAAGTCAAAGTTGAGGTTATGGCCAAGGAAGAGCAAAAGGTTACGCTGCGGTTCTCGGTAAGTGATACTGGTATTGGCATTTCCGCAGAGCAACAAAACAGGCTCTTTCATGCTTTTTCCCAAGTGGACGCTTCCACCACCCGCAAATATGGCGGCACCGGTTTGGGATTGGCTATTTGCGAGCGCCTGACAACACTCATGGGTGGCAGGATATGGGTGGAGAGTGAGCCCAATAAAGGGAGTACTTTTTTCTGCACAGTCGTATTCGGATATGGTCAATCACCGAAGAACTACCGGCCACCGGTCCCCAATGGAGACAATAAAAACATTAGGATCCTGGTCATCGAGAACAATCCGGTCGTGCTGAAAATCCTGATGAATATGCTTGAGTCCCTGGGTTTTGCGGCCCTTGGCGCTGTTTCCATGGAACAGGGATGGGCCGAACTCAAGAGGGATCAGGATACTGGGTTCGATTTTGTTTTGATGGATTGGCATACGGCTGATATGGATAGCATGGATTTAACTCACTGGAGAAAGTTCTTGGATGCAACAGGTCCTAAAACCCAGATTATCATGATTTCGAATTGCAGCCTGCCAGAACTGGCATATAAAGCCAAACGATTCGGTGTAACCAAATGTCTTCCCAAGCCTATCATGCTATCAAAGCTGTTTGATGCCGTAACGGGAATATTCAGCGACAACGATAAATCCCCTGCAACTGATCCGGATTTGCATGCTTCCGCGAAAATCAAGGGAATTAAAATCCTGCTGGTTGAAGATAACAAAGTCAATCAACTGGTCGCAAATGCAATCTTGAGCCACATGGGTTTGAAAGTAGATATCGCCGAAAACGGGTTAGAGGCCTTAAAAAAGCTGGAAGAGGCTGAATACGACATGGTTCTTATGGATGTACAGATGCCGGTAATGGATGGTTATGAAGCTACGAGAAGAATCCGGAGCAATCCCCGCTGGTCAAATTTACCCGTGGTTGCCTTGACCGGCCATGACATGAGCGAACATCGGTTGAAGGGCAACCGATGCGGCATGAATGACCACATAAATAAACCGGTCAAACCAGATGAACTTCTCGCGATTATAACAAAATATGTCAATATCAAGGAATTGCCGGCCCTTGCACCCGGCAAATCAGTTAACGAGTTTGAAAATACGGAAGATTTATCCTGGCCCGACTTGCCGGGAATAATACCTGCTGACGGACTGAACAGGGTGAATGGCAAACAAGACTTGTATAAGAAAATCCTTCGGCAATTCAGAGCGAGTAATGTCGATACAGTAGATAACTTGGAAACAGCCTTATCCATGGGCGATGACATGACGGCATGCAGGCTGGCGCACACAGTTAAAGGCGTGGCCGCCAATATAGGGGCGGTCCAACTTGCAGTTGTCGCTGCCGAATTGGAATCGGCGCTGATGGGCAAAGGTATTGGTTTTGATGACGCCTTACTTGCTAAATTCGGTGAATCGCTCACAGAAGTCACGGACAGTATAAAAAAACTGGAAGAGCTGGATGTTGAACAAAAAATAAAAGAGCAGGATGCCATTAAAGCAGATGCCGATCCGGATGCTATACGGCCGCTCATGATCGATCTTGCCCAAATGCTGGAGATCGGCTCATCAAAATCAATGAAACAGATTGAAATGCTGGGAAAATATTTGTCCAACACCAAGGTGGATAAACAGTTTAAACAACTTAAAAGCGATGTGGATATTTTTGATATGGACAAGGCGCTGGAAAGATTAAAGGCGGTTGCATCGGGCTTGAATATTTCCCTGTAACGTGAGGCAGACGGAAATGACTGCAGGTTTAAAGGAACAAAAGAAGATACTGGTTGTCGATGACACACCGGAAAATATTCATGTACTGGCGGGTATCCTGGAGGATCAATATAATGTGTTGATAGCAGCCAGTGGAGAGAAGGCACTGAAGATCGTATCAATGGTACCGGACATTGATATGATCCTGCTTGATATAATGATGCCGGCAATGGATGGCTATGAAGTCTGTTGCAAACTTAAATCCGATGAGAAAACCGCGGGTATTCCCGTGATTTTTGTGACGGCTTTAGCCGCGGCGGAGAATGAAGCCAAAGGTCTGGAATTGGGAGCTGCCGACTATATCACCAAACCGTTTAATCCGGTTTTGATCAGTGCGAGAGTGAGAAATCACCTGGAACTGCAAGGCTACAGAGATAGATTGGAAAAACTGGTAAAGGAGAAGACAAGCGAGTTGGAGATAACACGTGATGCCATGGTTGAATCCATGGGGCTCCTGGCGGAAAACCGTCATCTGGAAACGGGGCACCATATCAAACGCACTATGAAATACGTTCGACTCCTGGCGGATAAACTCAAGGACGATCCCAATTCTAAAGATTTCCTGAGCACGGAAGTCATCGAGCAAATCGAAAAGACGGCCCCTTTGCATGATATAGGGAAAGTGGGAGTGCCGGATAGTATCCTTATGAAGCCCGACAGATTGACCAATGAAGAGTTCAAGGAAATGCAAA
>CAILAO010000167.1 GCA_903832105.1 uncultured Pseudomonadota bacterium
CCTAAAAACAGAATAAAGAATAGAATCGAAAATAGTTTACATGTCATAGTCACTTACCTTCTTAATTGGTGATACTTAAAGCATCTTTTATTCTTTCATATCTCCAATCATAATCGTCCCTGTGAACCATGTTTCCCATTTTCCTTTTAGTTGGGTGTTCCTTGAAGGACTAATCCAACCCGCCATTGACCATCATCCTTGCTTCTTTCCATAAAAAACGTCCATTCAAAACGGACAGGTTGGCCTTTAGAAGTACTTGAATCAACACGGACTATTGCAGTTGCAGACTCTGCCTTTTCCCCCTCAAGAGCCAAGACGGTCACTTTAAGTACTTTCCATGCTGTCAACGCGATAAATAGTAACCCGTCCTTTTTATTCACTCGATAAGCACTACCTTTTTCACCCTTCTCCTGCTCTGTTAAGAGATTATTAATACAACTGCGTATAGCTTCCTCATCCGCTTTAAAAGGAGATTCTTTAATTTCATTCGAAGCCGTTCTACTCGAATCTTGTTGAACAACGCGAGCCGCATGAAGGCCACTACTAGAAGTATCCCCTTTATTCTTTATAACCATCACAATTGCCACAATACTTACGCTGATCGTAACAACCATCATCAAGACCAGTCCTATGATAACAGGGACAGGAAGACCCGCTTTCTGTTGCATAGGTGCAGATGGCACCTCATAAGATTGCATGACACCACGATTGACCCTGAATGTCTTTTTGGAGGTCTCTCTGGCTACACTGGGATCTACCACTGTGATTATTTTGGAACAGGAAGGACATTTTACTTTCTGCCCATCAAATTCCTCAGGTATTTCCAAATCCGCATGACATAACGGACATTGCATATCAATGTTGCTCATACTTCATCATCCTTTCATCAAATACTCTTTAGCAGTGGCAATATTTCATCCAAAGACTAAAAAGGGTGCATCCCTAAACCCGAATCTCAAGAGAGGCACCGTCAAGGGCCCGCAGAGAAAAACGAGAATAGGAATGCACCACATACGTGGCACATCCCTTGTATCTCGCTTCTCTACAGAAAGTTTGACGGTTTTCTCTTGAAGCGATATACGCAGTAATGCGTACGGAAATCAAGATTGTGGGTAAAAAACCCACCTATGGAAAAGATCAAAGGTTCACTGTCATAATCCTAAAGCGATTTAATGTTATTGTACGGAAGAGTTTTTGTCAAATGAAAACACTCCCTGAAATCAAACAAAAGATCATTAGGAGAGATAACCTTGTTTTTTTTGTTGCAGATTGATTATTGCTCCGTTTCAACCCCATTTCTGTGGTGCCAAAAATAAATATTTTTTACCTTGAAAAAGACCCAGCCACTGACCCTATATTGCTCGATCCTGATATAACTTTTCATCATATACATGAGCTGGCATTAACGTTACGATGAACTTCGCATAATTCCTTAAGCCATATATAACACGTTGGATTCAAACATGTTATATTTTGTATGCCTTCCATTCACGCGGTCATAAACTGCTCAACAACAGTAGTTTATCCTTGCCATATAGGCCATTTTCATTTCAGAACTACCCATGTCTTTTTGCTGGTTCAAGATCATCAAAAGAAATTAAAAACAAATATAAGTTTCATAAAAAAAACGTGAAGTTTCGATATTCCGTCCAATCGTTGAAGAACAGAGAACATATTTCATGATCCTGTGAGACTTCAGAAAC
>CAILAO010000168.1 GCA_903832105.1 uncultured Pseudomonadota bacterium
GATCTCACGTGCGCAGATGAGCTACCATGAAGTGATAAGATAGTGCCAACGATCTTTAAAGAATTGGGTTCTGTGAAATGTCCCCGAAATTACGAAATTAATACGTTTCTGGTGCGCCCAAATAAACGGGACTTGTCCAGGCAACAAACTGACGTCCTTGAGTATCACGCCAAATGGCTCTGGCGTAGATATAGTGACGCCCCGCTGCAAGCGGGATTTTCACGGCAAGACTATTTTTCTCGTAGATAGAGTGTAGACACCCATCCACAATCAGTTCCATCTGTATAACATCCCGAAGAGTTGATGCGCGCACGATCACGGCACCATCGTGTTCCCCATGCTCGCCCATGAAAAGGTGCCTGTCCATACTTTCTACCGCAAATAAAACAGGGGTGCGCCTCCCTGTGGGGGAAGTTTCGGAGGTCATGGTGTGGCGTTGCCATAACCCTGTCCATAAAGCGTTACGGGTCAAAGTCGGTGCGACGATTCCCGTGATAGCTCCTGGGTAGCGCATCATCATGCATGGATGTGTGTATGATCCAGGTTTGCCGCAATGGTCATCAGTACCTCCAAGGAAACTAAGAATGAATCTTTGATCTCCCGCAAGCACCCATCTTTCGTAGAGGATATTTCTAACGGAAAGGGGATCTCCAACACCTCTATTGTAGTAGTAAAGAGCACCCGTATCGCACGACTGTTCCTGCAAGCGGACGCCTTCTGAACTTCCCCATTTTGAATAAATTTCAACATTTCGCACAAAGTCTTTATCCATAGCGTTCCAGTCTGTTCGATGATCATCGGGACCTCCCAGCGTATCCAGCGTTCCGATAACGCCAACGCTTGCCGGGGTGTGAACAATGGTCAACGCGGTTCCCTCACAATCCTGACACAAAGGTCGAAAATCAGCCATTTTTGTCCAGAGGTCATAAGCTGTCCCAGCGTATATCCCCGTGCCAATTCGCGCACTGAAACGATCGAGTGGCAAATGTTCGGGATCAATATTTTTAAAAATAACATTTTTATGTCCGTATCCCGTAAGCGTTCCCCCACTGCTCATGAGTGCTATGCCATGCGTATTGGTGTACTCGTAACCCGAAAAAACAACGAAAACTTTACCCTCCCCTGGGTGTTCATTGTTAAATTTTGCATTCAATCTGTGCATGCTCTGCCAAACGGATAAGCCCGCATCGATCTCGTCGCGAGGCATGTCTCTTTGAGAGGAAAGCTCCGCGTGATCATTGAGGGCAATAAAGTCGAATTTTTCAACATCCCTTGCATATTGAAGGGCATATTCCGGCGAATGAGTTTTCTGTAAATAGACAATTTCAAATCCTGCCGTATCGCCGGAATAACTAGAATGTCCGTGCAACTCACCCCAATAAAAATTAGCCAACGAAAGATTAAACTGTCGCTCAAAATAGTCGGAGTTTGAGTCGGCTTGAGAAAGCGTGGATGCCTGAGTCGTGAACGATGCAAAAATCGCAACAAGCCAAACCATAGCTAAAAAAACAAGTCGTGGGCAAATTTCCAACAATTTCATGGCAATTTTCTCCGAAAAAGTTTCGCAACACATCCAACGAAAATCTTAACTGAACTATCCACTTTACACAATTAATGCTTAACGACTTTCGCCACCGCAGGAACTGTTACCAAGGAGTGATAACCCGCGCACTAATCTCGTAATATCGGAGGGATGTCCTCGATATTGAGATCCAAAAAACCGAAGATTTGCCAATTGGAAAAGACACTTTTTAGTGGGATGCCAGACGTAGTGTATGCTAGAATAAGCAAACAACACATAAATTGATCAGGAGATATGACATTATGAGACATTTTTCTCTTTTTTTTCTTGTTTCGTTACTTATTTTTAGTTGCAAATCCAGAAATGCTTCCGATTCTTCAGTTCATTCATCCCGTCCGGATAATCCCCGAGTATGTAACGAATACGATTTGACGGATCACGACACGATTCTGAATAAAATAAAAAACATTAGAACATCTGATTTAATGTCACTTTTTTACTGCGATCTACCCAATATGGGCGGTCATGTTTCACCCGAAGATTATCTTAGCAAAATGCAAACAAGACCAACCGAGTTTGACTGGAGTCAATATCACACCACAGGCCGGGTCACTGTAAACTCGGAATTCTGGGATGTTCGTTGGGGGTTGGGACTCGACTTTCAGGCGTGGTACGGAAGAATAACCGAGGTCACCAAAGATTTTACGCCATTTCTCAATAAGTTCCTCGAAGAAACGGTCCAGCATTATGCCTACATCAAAAAGGAGTTTCCCAATCCACCAGAGGGTGACCATTTGGTTGGGTGGACTTCCACTCCATACTCTGAGGAGTTATACAATCAGAATCCGACGACTAACTTTATATATGAAACCAGGCTCAATGATGAAAACGCTAAAGACCTCCCCATTCTGATGATGAAGTATCGCGAATTTCCTTGGTACATTACTCTTGAAGAGAATAATCCATTCAGACTGCCTGCGAACGAGTGGGGATTTGCCGATTATTTTAGATTTCTAACAGATGATTTTATCGTTGCACGGGGGCTTATTGGACGCTACTTCCCGATCAATAACGAAGTTCCTCTAAGTACTTATGCAGGTTTTTTTAATCAATTTTGGATGGTTAAGACGCAGAAAACACATACGGTCGATCTTCGTCAGTCGACGAAATTTTTTAGCGCTCTGATGGTGAAGCAACTTTGGCAAAATGCCAAAGAAGGTTCTTTAAACGTCGATGATCTGATTGGTGAATGGTCCATGGATTTGGTCATGAACGTCTTAACCAAACGTGATCACGGCAAGCTCACAATCACTGGTAATAAGGGCGGGACGATGGCTCTGAGGAGTTCTAACCAGATTGAACAGATCGCAAATACCCACGATGGAAAGGGAACTGATATTCGCGTCGCAAATTTAGATCCAGCGCTAAGTCTTCGCCGCGTAGAAGAAGGCGTCGACGTCCTTGCGGGCAAACTTTGCTTTCAAATCAATTACACGAAAGATATTGAGTCTCTACCGTCGGAGTTTCATGATTTCATCCCCCTTAAAATCAAGACTCTCTTTCTGACGCAATTTGTGGAGGGTCAAGGGCCAACAATGTTTTACTGCAACTACTATCTTTTGAGGAAGAATTTTTAGAAGTTGTACAGTCCGCCCACACCAATGAGTTGACCTTTTCGTGGTTCGTTAGTTTTATAAAGTCCACCGAAGACATAAAATTCATCTGTTTGATCGACCCAAAGCTGTTTTGTTGATCGCATGCGAAGACTTGCATAGATCCAATCGGTGCCGAGCTTTTTATCCGAGATCTCGGGGTCTCGGGGAGATTCGTTTTCCATATAATAACGGTACCCAGCTTGAGCGATGAAGTTCTCATACAATCTCTGATGCCATTCACCTTTGAGAGAATTGGCGACGATGCCTCCGAATAGGGTCACGGGACGAAGCTCTCCAACGTTTTCATAGTGCATAACACCGAGATGGATCGCAGATTCTGTAGCACTTAAAAATTGCCGCAGTTCCAGGGAAAAAGAACTCGCCGGAGGGCGGCCTGTATTAGTTGAGCTCGAAACGGACGCTTTCACGATGGTCGTAGGAGTTGCGAAGTGCATTAAATCTAGTAAATAGCTGACGCCTCCGAGATCTGCCGGCGTAGTGACACGCTGTCCATTCGTGTCTGTCGTATCGATAATCGCTTGGTTTGTCTTTGTGGATCGGACTTCGACGGTCGTTTGAAAGGTCTCCTCGCGCCACCATGAGCCTAAGCGAAGACCCAACCACTGACCTTTTGAAATGGGGCTTGATGAAGCGCCCATAATAAGACTTGTTTCAGTGAGCGTTGTCAAATTTTGGTTGATAGAAAGCGTGCCGGACTCGTCTAGCATGGTGCTTTTTCCGCCGAGCTGCTTTTTGATATACGAAATATCTTTCACATGAAAGGTAGAGTGTTTTAGGGTGGTCCCTAGTTTTACCGATGTTTTATGATCTTCCCCCCAATCATGGGGAACCTTAGCGGTCACTCCGGTGGCATTCATAGTAGTATTTCGATCGCTATCACTGTAAATAGCAAATGCTGTTTCAACATCGTTCGCTAAAAGCGATGAGGGAACTATTAGAAAAAGTGAGATAATAAAGTAATTCAATGGCATCAAATCACATCATCCTCCACACGTGGGACATGATCCGCCCATCGCTCCGCCCAAGTCTCCCGATCCATGTTCTACCATCTGAAAAGGTTCGCTAAAAAAAGACCGATAGTAACCTTGGGTTTTCGCAGGGTCCATCATAGGATCAAGAAGCCTGGACTTTTGAAACTTAATCTTGGGGTGTATGCACGAAGTAAGCAGCTCGAAAGTTAACAGAATGAGTAGCCATGAAAAAAAAGGAATGTGAACATGCTTAGAATTCATTATGAACCTGATCATACAGCTTTAAGAGATAGTTTTCAAATGCTCTATAAAAGCTTTGTGAACCTAGTCATGCCTAATGAACCGGATTTTCGACCGGTGTGTCCGGCAAACGCGGCACATCCAGTGGTTGTCCGAAAAAAAGTGCCATAAACATTCCAACATCGACCCCATTGGCAGCCAATACTTTAACAAGATGTTTCGGTCCATAGTCGTATTCATCTCCGATCAGCTGGAACGTGTTGAAATGGCAGGCGACGCTTCGCCATGCTTTGAGGTCCTTGTGCGCGAGAAAAGCCTCCTCCGCGCCCATGTGATTTCCTGACCCCTTTCTTGGCGTTGAATTGAGAATATCAGGGCGCACAGGAGCTATAGGTAAAACGGCAAGTCTTATTCCAGGAAACCGTTTGCCAATTTCTTCGAAATGAGAACCATACCCGGTATCTCCCGCATAAAAAACGTGTCCTGAAGGTCCAGAGATAACAAAACCGCCCCAAAGCGTTTCATCTCGATCCCACAAAGATCTACCGGAAAAATGTTGCGCCGGAACAAAAGTTATCGCTAAATTTTTAGCCACGGGTAAGGTCTGCCACCAGTCCATTTCATCGACACTCTTCATGTCGGTTTCTGCTATCAATTCGCGATTTCCTAAGCCTGAGAAAGCTCGCGGATGGAATTTTTCCGCTAATTGTTCCAAAGTCGGCATGTCGAGATGATCGTAATGACTGTGCGATACCAGAACAACATCGATAGGAGGAAGATCGGAAAATCTTATTCCCGGTGCACGATGTCTTTTTGGACCGAACCCTGACACTGGTGTAGCGCGTTCAGACCAAATAGGATCTGTTAAAAAGTTGATCCCATCCATTTGAATCAAAAAAGTTGAGTGGCCGACAGACGTAATACGAAGTTTCCCGTCTTCTATTTTCTTTGCCGGAACTGGTCCTGGCGGTTCATCAATGTACTCAGGCCACTCTGGCCAATCATGTCCGAAAACCCAGCCCGAAAGCCAACCCGAAAAGCTAAATTTGTGATGCTGTTGATGGGAAAGTGTAGATGATTCCAGATTTAAAAAACGTTCACCATCGTAATGATCAGAAATGGCATATGCGTCAGGCTTCGCATTGTTTGTCGTTTCGGCGGGTACACATAAAGCGTAGCTCGATCCTGCCAAGACTAGGGAGAGCTTAAAGTAACCACAGCTCATGAGACACCGTAATTTTCTTTGCGTAGGTTTGTGCTTCGAGGAGACATAAACTTCGACGGTTATTGTAGCATTTTTTGGGGGATAAGTAGGATGGCTTTCTTAGAAAAGCTCAAAAAGTGTTAGTTTTTTTTAAAGGCGCTTCCTCGCCGGTCACCACGAGACGACGACTAGGCCGTTGCCGCCGACCGTGGCAGGTCCCCCGCCGACCCCGATGCCTGCCGCATAACTCGGATCACCGGTGTTGGGTGGAGCGGTCCCGCTGCCCGCCGTCAAGACACCGTTGACTACAGAAGTAGCGGAGACATATCCTGAACCGCCACCACCGCCAGCCATTGTATTGGACTCGGAGTAGCCGCCTGCAGATCCACCAAAGTATCCACCGCCGCCACCGCCGCCATAACTCATCCCCATCACACCGCCCACCAATGCACCAGCAGAGGCGCAGATCCCTACATCACTCGATGGATTGGCTCCAGCGCTTACTTGTGACCCGCCTTTTCCGACATAACCGGTTTTGCCGTCGTATGCCGACACGCCGTCGGGAGCCGTTGACCCGCCGCCTGCGCCGCCCACGTTGCCGGTGCCAGCGCGGGATGAACCGCCGCCGCCGCCGCCGCCAGCAATAATGATAGCCCGCGCTTGGGCTCCTGTCTGCGGAGTACCTCCGGAAAATACAAGCCCGGTCCCGGTAAAGAGCCCGGAGAGTCCTCCTCCGTTGCCTGCATAACGGTTGTCGCTGCCTGCGCAAGAGCTAGCACCACCGCCCCCATAGGAGAAGGTGGTTGAATTCACCAACCCGCCCCGCCCCACGACGACAGTCAACGTCGATCCCCCAAGAATAGGCACCGTTCCCGAAGTATACCCGCCACCGCCTGCGTTGGCACCATAAGACCATCCGCCGACCGTACCGCCGCCCCCACCTGCGCCCCACATCTTGACGGTCAATGAGTTGCAGCCTGTTGGGACCGTAAAACTCTGATCGGCTCCAGTATAGGCAAAAGTCTGGGAGCCATGAGCGCATACGACGAGTGCCTGCCATCCGCTGCCATTGCAATACTCCATCGCGTGGGTTGTATAATTGTACCGCATAGTTCCTTCGCCGTTCGCTTGACCGCTGCCACACGTCGTCACGGCTGTGCTGCTGCCGGCGCGGATGCCACCGGTAACGTCGAGGGCAACGCCTGGCGCAGTTGTGCCAATGCCAACGTTGCCAGTGTTTGTTATACGTAACCATTCGGTGGCTGCGCCACCTCCGTTATTGGTGCCAAACGCTAAGGAACCAACGGCGGCACTCCATGCATGAGAAGTATTTATAGACCAGATTGCAGCAACGTCGTTGCCGTTAGCGCTAACAAACGCTATATTGTTGTAGTTACCAGAAGTTGCACTGCTATTTTGAATAGTGATGCGGTTCGAATTGTAGTAGGCACCAGTATTTGTTGAAGCTCTAATAAATTCGGTTGTGTTAGCAAAATTAGCTGCATCAGCAGAACTGGAAACAGTTAACTTTGAACCTGGCGCGGTTGAGCCAATGCCAACGTTGCCGTTGGCAGCATCATCGTTGAACACTAGCGTCGAGGCTCGGAGATAGAGTGGAAGAAAGTTATGTCCCGTCCGGTCATATGCGGTAACCACGCCTTTTGTTCCCGTGTATATGATCTCCGTCCCGGAGCCGCTCACCGGCACCGTTTGAGTTGTGGAGCGAATAGTGCCGGCGGCATCTAGGATGGCCGAAGGTGTGGTAGTGCCGATGCCGACATTGCCAGAATCATCGATCACCACACTCGAATTCTGTGCAAGTTTTCCAGTCGTCCCATCAAACCTAGCAATTGCATTGTCAGTA
>CAILAO010000169.1 GCA_903832105.1 uncultured Pseudomonadota bacterium
CTGCATGTGTGCTGCTGTAGTCTCAACGTGTTCTGTATTTCGTTTCTAGAGATGGGATTTGTAACGTCCTTATCTTTTATAAAATGCATGCATTTTTGAGATTGGCACAGTGCGTCGGCACAGAACTCGGACGACACGAAGAAGCACTTGATGTCCAGTTAATGTTCACTGTCACTTGAATGGGCGTCGACTCATGCTGTCAGCCACAGCCCAAATAGTGCCAATGCCAACACCCTGGCGCACCCATGTTATCGGGACGTGCATCCGTTGTATTCGCACTTGCTGTGACAAATCACTGTCTATAAGTGATTCTTTTGTCATTTTGATAGTTAGATTGTTTTCGAGAGCTTCTTTGACACAAGCTTCCCAGGTTAAAGACTCGTCTGCAAACGCCAAAGACGACAACAAAAGCGCGAACAAAATGCTGGTGAGGCTTGCGAAGAATCTCATTGTCAGATCCTCATATAAATGAAGTGAATCATTCTATGGATGAGAATAAGCCCTAATCAACCCTGATAAGTCGCACATTAAAATCAATATTGTCTTTAATCCAAGCAAAGAACTTCGCCTGTTCTTCAAGAGGTTTTTCTGGGACTAAAATATGCGGATCCTGCCAGTCTTTCATAACCGTAGCATCTTGTGTCCAAACCTTGACTCGCTCTCTTTTAACCTTGGTTTGCCAGTTATTGGCGACCTCAGGTGTTGTATAGATTAGTCTAAGTGTTATGTTGCGGGTTAATGTTTCAAGAGGACCCAAGTCAAAGCTTCGATAGTCATGCTGACCATCTTTTTTAGGAACGTCAGGAATTCCGTCACTGACAAGCATGACAGAGATAGGTCTTAAAACAAGATTCTTCTTTTGTACAAAACTTGCAACTTGTTTAAAAAATGCGTTGAAATCTGTGAAAACGTTCTTGTCATTTTTTGGAAATATTGAGACTAGCTTTTGCCTGATTTCAGCCACCGACTTATCTTGAAAGGTTTGGATCGGGTAAAAAGTTTTCGGCTCATTCGCCATTTTTTCGCCGCCGATGGATCCGACAAAAAGAGTGTAAGGAATTTCTAGCCCTCCATATCCTTTTAAATGCACGTAGATGTAATGAGACAAAAAGTCTAAAGAGTCGCCGAAATATGACCTTTTGACATAAGAGCCACTGATATCCATACCGATGAACATCACGAGTCTTCCTGATTTTTCTCCCGTAGAAGCATCCTTTGATCCATCAGATTTGTCTTTTTTGTTGAATAAAAAACACGATTGCAGCAATCCAGCGAGAAGGATGCTTGTCAGCACTAATCGGCTTTTTCCGTAGGTCATGTTTGGTCCCCTTTTCCTATTCATTCTTCTCTTGTGGTTTGCTTAACTTTGTTCAGCAGAATTTTAGCTTGGGCGATGTCTTTAATATTAGCAAACGGTAATTCAAAAAGATGATTCGAGAATAGAAATAGAGTACAAAAGTTAATCATTGCAGCTAAAATTTGGAGTGGCGGCAATACAAGCGCACCAAGAAGCTCATTTCCACGGGTGTGAACCCAGTCGATATCCTTTTTGATTTTGTCAATCGCAGCATTAATAAATGCAAAAGTCTCTTCACGCTTCGCGACGGTTTGCCCCTTGTCACGAGAATCTGAGGTAAGACCTGTCCTTTTGATAATGGCCATGATCGTTGGTGTGCCAGATCCGGCAAAAAGGAACCATGTCATGCCTCTGATCCCTAACCAGGCAAAAGTTGCTATCAAAATCGTGCCCACGAGACCCAACTGGAATTGTCCACCTGAATGTTGCGCAAACCATGGAACAAGAGCATCGACAAATTCGCGATAGAGAAACATCACTTCAAACATCACAACAAAAAGCTCAAAGGTGCCAATTTGAATGATTTTACTGATATCTTTTGATTTAAACCCTTCGCCCCACGTGGCCAGCACAGCGTAGCTTCCTAAGATAAACGCGAACAGCATGAAGAATAAAGGAACTTGAAGAACACTCTCGGAAAGTTCCCCAGAGGCCATACCTGCCAGAACATCCTTAACTAGCGGTGTCATGACGTAGGTGAATACCGTGGCCTCCAAGAGTGACCAAAGAATCGTCATGATAACAGCAATCCAGGGGATGCCTGGTCTGAAGTATCCCTGCCCAACATCACGCGCCACGCGGAAAGGCGAAAGAATAATATCCTGAATCAAAAACCAGATGGCATAAAGCATGAGTCTCACAAAATTGAAAATCCATCCGGTTAAGTAAAAAATAAATTTCACAAGTCCTGCCCAAAAACTAAAAATAGACCTTCCAAGATCCCACCAAGTGATGACAATGGCGGAAAGAAGCTGTGTCCGGCGATGCCTGAAAGGTACCGTTAAAAGGCATGCTAACGAACCCCAACATGCAAAGATGATAGCTACAGTCGGTAACAGAATGAGAAGTCTTTTTAAAGTGAGAATCCACCAGAGATCTTCATTCCCCCACGCGAATTTGATAAAAGCTTCCTGAAAAAGAGTTGGAAATAACAGAATCGACATAATAAGTTTCGTGAGTATCGCCTGTAAATTGTCTTGCATTCAAATTCCTCCACTCAAAACAGTCCGAGAACTTGTGAAACGTTCATATATAAAGTAGCATAACGTAGATGATTTAGAAAAGATCGCAAGCCAAAAAGGCGACATCACGGTCTTAACGGCCCTCGTTTATTGAAATGCAACAGAAATTTTGAGTCGACCACAATGCGTTGGCGGCAGAGTTTTCGGAATCATACACTAAAAGCACTGACCAACTCTGGTGAGCGTGATATTCGATCCGACATGGACTCCCACAGCTCCCGCGGCATCGTTTGTGGTGGAATCAATGCTTAAGTCAAACAAACTATCTGCTAATCGGGCATGGCAATGAAGGCTAATGCTGGTCTCGGATTTTATATCGACATCGACCGCAAAACAATACCAACCGTTAGGATTTAAAAATTCATACTTTGTTTTTCCAAGTATTGAAACACCGGCGACGATGAGAATTAATTCTGGCTCTTGAGTTGTATGATCATCGCGAACAGTGGTTTCTCCTCCGAGGTTTATGGCTGCCGCGATGGTTCTATAAACGGGTTTTTCTGCAGGGAAAGGATGACCTTTCCACCGTGAAAGACAGCGTTGGATCGCTTGGTCCTGTGTGGGATCGGTCTGTACTGAACCATTCGTGCTTGATTGGTTCAAACTACCACCGGTCGTGGCTTGAGTTTTCTGTTCGTTTGTTGCCGCGTTTTTCTTGCTTGGGGGAGAGGGCGCGCTTCCGCTACCCCCGGCAAATGACGACTGTTTACAAGACGCGCATAGAAGGAAAAGTCCCAATAGGATACCGGAGAAAAATGTCAAAACATTAAGTTTCATGCGTTTCCTTACAACTCATCCACAATTTCAAGTTGTTCAAGCATTTCTTGTTCGCGATTTTTAGCGTCCCTTGGCCAAGCAATTTTCCATCTTGTTGGGTGCTTATAGAAAACCACCATTTTGTCTCTAGCATTTAATTCGTCGATCTGAGTCAGAGAACTAGGTTTGAGGCCTGCTGCGATTAAGATGCACAATTCCACATCTTGGTAGAACGCAGGATAGGCATCCCATAAAAGGGCACTGTAATGTTTGAGACCAGGTGATTTCAACAAGATGTTTCGTGATGTATGTAGTGTCGGAAGAATTTCTTGTATGGAGTTAAACTTAATTGAAAACAATTCAAGTGCAATGCGTTCAGCAAGGTCCTTTAGTTTGAAAGGTTTCACAATGAAATTGTCACAACCTAACTTTCCCGCTTTTCGAATGTTGGATTCATCCCCTCGGGCGGAAATAATCACGATAGGGAGAGAAGAACTGGTTTTCGATGTTCGAAGCATTTCAAGAAGCTGAAGTCCGTTGATACCTGGCATATTGAGATCGAGTAAGAGAAGATCTGGCTTTTCTTTGGAAAGTCGATCGAGGCAGTCTTTAGCATTTGTGACCGTGGAAATCTCATATCCTTTAAAGCGCAAAAAAGTTTCAAATAAATTGAGGATTTCTTGTTCATCGTCCACTGCGAGTATCTTTTTCGTGCTCATCCGTTTGCCCCACGATTATAAATGCTTACAATACACCTCTATTTTAATCGATTGGTCGAATAAAAGCACGATACGAGGTTCGTAAGGCAACGTTTGCCGCACTAATGGGTCAAAAGCGCGAATATTAATGCGGATATTGGGTCATTTGCAAATTTTGTACTTACAATCAATATGTTCGACTTTTAGGGTCTCAAGCAGAATCTGTCGGCGTGTAAGACAACCCCATTGTCATCCAAGCAGAGCATCTATAATTTAAAATTTGCCTAATCTGCGTCAAAAATTAAGAAAAAAAAGATAGGCATGTGAGCCAAATCTAAAGTCAGGCGCGTGCTTAAATAAAACAAAAAAAGCGGAATTAATCTATGTATTTTGAACGATTAGATATGACGTATTTTTTGCAGAGTTCCCTAAGAATACGTTGAAAAAGCTTTAATGATTCGAAAAAAAATGCGATAATATCTTGATAATCCAGATTAATTTAGTTCCGGAATCATAAAAACATTTGACGCTGAACGGTGGCAAGTACGATGTGGGTAGGGCGCATATTTTCGATACGCTACAAGTTCTTTCTGGTGACGGCTCTTCTCTTAACACTCGCGATTTTGGTCTACCTCTATTTAGCGGTGTACTTATTTAACGCAGACAAGTCGGCATATGTTTATGACAGCAATGCTGCCATCGTCGGAAGTCTTGCGGATCAACTTACCGCGGAGTTTGACAGCGATGTAAAACTGTTACGACTTATTGGCAAGACATACGTTGAATCAAAAAAACGCGATGCCAGTTCATCCGAAGAAGCTATGAACGCGATTAAATCGCTTTTTCAAGAAAGCGAACAGTTTGTGGCTATCGAGCTTTATGAAAAGACTGAGGAAGCGGCACCGAACGTAACGGCAGGTTTTCGAGTTGTGTTGCGTTTACAAAAAGCGGAAGAACTTCGGCCCTACGGACTTGATGAAACATTTTTTGCGAAGCTTCGTGAGAAACGCGCACTTCCTTTCGATACTATCAGAAAAGCCCAAGTTTATTTTCAAAATGACTCGGTCGCAGGAAACATGCCTTTACTGACCGTTGCAACAACCCTTGACTCTAAAAATATCGAAGCTGGCAACTTTGTTTTTGTTGCGGAGCTCAATCAAGAAAGGCGCATTAATTCTTTCAACAGCTCTGCGGTTTATACAACTTACTTGATCGACCGATGGGGAAATCTTCTGGTACATTCTGACATGAAGAAATTATTTGAAGAAAACGCTAAGATAGAATCGCGAGCGATACAAGATATTGTCACTTCGAAAGTCGTGGCAGGCGCAAAAGAATTTGATGGAAACGATGGAATTAAAAGAATTGTAGCGTATAAAAAACTTCCGATCGGTCACTTGATTGCGATCTCAGAGATCCCAACAGAAAAGGCCTTTCTCGCATCAAAGAAGCTTATTGAGAAATCTATTCTCTTTGCAGTCCTGATTCTTTCTTTTTCGTTTGTTGTGAGCCTTCTTTCGACAAAGCAATTAACATCCGCTCTTTACAGGCTTTACCTTGCAACTCTGAAGGTGTCCGAAGGTGATTTCACTGTTCAGGTGGAAGCGCGCACGCGTGACGAAGTGGGAGCTCTGGCATTGTCTTTTAATAAGATGACGAAAGAGATTATCCGGCTCATAAAAGAGACAGCAGACAAAGCTAGAATGGAGAAAGAGCTAGAGACCGCGCAACTTGTTCAAGACAATTTTTTCCCGACGACCGAGCTTAAGTTTGGTTCGTTTGAGTTAGCTGCATTTTTTAAATCTGCAACAGAATGTGGCGGGGACTGGTGGGGGCATTTCGATCTCGGGAAAAAAATTGTAATTCTTGTCGGAGACGCAACGGGACATGGTGTCCCTGCGGCCTTAATTACTGCAGCGGCCCATAGTTGTAGCATGACAATTGAGAAAATCGCTTCCGTCGTTCCTTCGGCTTTTAGATCTCCTGCTGCCGTCATGGATTATCTCAATTCAGCGGTTTATCATGCAGGCCGAGGAAAAGTGAAAATGACCTTTTTCACGGCATTCATCGATAAGCAAAGCGGCGAGGTTACATACTGCAATGCATCTCACGAAATGCCGATGATCATAAAAAATATTGGACAGTCTGGAGAAGAGAGGGGACAGGGAGCGACCTCTACGAGTGCCGCTACGGTTGATGTGATGGATGAGGGGAAAGGCAAACTTGATCCGTGTCTTGGTGAAGGACTCGATGTTCGTTTTACAGAACACGCTTATCAGCTTGCTTCTGGTGACATGGTGCTTTGGTATACTGATGGACTTATAGAAAACAGGAATAAAGAAGGTGCAGAATATAGCGAAAAAAGGCTCGTGAGATTCTTAAAAGGCATAGGCCATTTGTCAGCACGAGAGGCAAGAGAAGCTCTTTTGAGGGAACTGGAAGTTTTTTTTGGGAAATTGGAAGATGACTCAGAGGAAACTTCTGGTAACACGGGATTTGATGATGACATTACGTTTTTGCTTTTAAAAAAAGCATGACAGAACAGAGGATTATTGTGTCTGCAGGTGTACACATTATTTCGAAAGAAAGCGAATTTTTAGACGCTATTGGGAAAGCTATTAGTGAAGCTACTCCTCAGGGTTCCCATCAAAGTCCCTCCAAGTGTCCAGTTATTAGAACGCTTGTTAACGATCTTTCAAGTGCAGAAGAAAGTATTCGCTCACAGGATGATTCGCTACTCATTTGGGACGCAAGTGGAGATCTGTGCAATGCCGATATCATTTCAAAGGTTGCAGAAAGGGATCAAAGTATCGTCGTAATAGATGGCGAGGCCGATGACCTTATTCGCTTGTGGGATGAACATCCCAGTTTAAATCATATTTGGACAAGAAAAGGTGGCCGAATTACAGTTGCTGGACGATATATCGCAAAGACTCTATCTCGGTTGCGTTGCGACGAAACTACGCAAGGCATCACGAGTTATCTAGGTCAAGATGCAGAGATTTATAAGGTTGAAATTCGAGAATATCGGAAGACAAAAGACTGCGTGGAAAGGGTGAGGGATTTAGCAGCTTTGGGTGGAGGGTTTGAACATCTTCCAGTGATGGTGGCTTCTCTGACTTGGGAGATGATCATGAACGCCATGTTCGACGCTCCTTTTGACTTTGGGAAAATGGAACCTAAATATTCTCATCTTCCGCGGACCAATGATTTAGTTCTTAATGAATCTGAAAAGATAATCCTTGAATATGGCTATGATGATGAGGTTATGGCTATTTCTGTTCGGGATTGCTTTGGGATGTTAACAAAAGATACGGTCATCAAGAGTTTAATAAGGAGTTCTAAGCAGGATCAGTTTCAAGTCAAGCGCGGCGGAGCTGGAGCTGGCGTTGGACTCTACATGTTGCTGGATTCAGTGAATCAACTTGATTTTCAGGTAAAATCGCGTCAGTTTACCGAAGTCATCGTCGTGATTCGTCTAAGTCGTCGATTTAGAGACTTTGAGTTTGCTGGAAAAGCGGTGAATTTTTTTTGAAAGGCAAAGAAACTATGAGCGGCAATTTAAAGATGGATATTCTGTATTCGGAAACCAATATGGTTATTAAATTGATCGGCCAAATTGATGAAAGCGCTGATTATTCAAAGGTAGCGTGGAATAAAGTAACTTCAACAATATTTGATTTTCAGAATGTGACCCTCATCAATTCAACAGGACTTCAAAAATGGATTACTTTTCTTGAAAAAGTACCTTCGCAAGTTGACATCAAATTCGA
>CAILAO010000170.1 GCA_903832105.1 uncultured Pseudomonadota bacterium
AGATCAGGGCTCAATTGAATGGAATGTGGGAAAATCTCAGGGCAAATCCGCTGATCGATTTGAACGATTCGATTATAGGGAAATTAAAGCTTGTTAATAAAAATGCGCTAGTGATTGATTATAATGAGGTTACGTTTAGGCTTATTCGTTTGTCAATCGATGCGGCTTTGAGCGCTAATCAGAAGGCTTTGCGTGATTTTGAGACAGCGGCTTAATTACACTCTCTAGCTACCACGGTTGGACTTCAACTCCCCCCGGCCCCCTCTTTCCCAAGAGACTGTGTCGTAATGAGGGTACAAAGTTAAGTTCTTTGAAAAAATAATACATTTTTGGCGGACAATGCTGTTTTCACTGTTTCAAAACACGCAAAAGTCCGGCAAAAACAGATTTCCCCCTGGATTTATGTCCCAGGCAGGGCCTTCATGAAGGCTTGAACACCCCCTAGGAGGGTGATCATGCGTGTTACATTAAAGCAGACCGAGCCTATCGCCGATTCGGCGCGGGCTGCGTCTTTACCACGCATCAAGAATTGTGTGATGCCAAGATTGTGCTTGATGTGTCCGAAAGGTAACTCGACCTTGCACTTTCTTTTTTTATAGATTTCCTGTGAGGCAGGATCTTCGTACTGTCTCTGGAGAGCTATCAGGTCTTTCTCATAGAAGAGTCTTGAGATCTTACGACCCCTGTCACTTTGGGTGCAGACGCCGAAGTGTTTACATAAAAGACAAGTTTTAGGGTCGCTGATACGGTAGAAGATCTTTTTTCTTTTATGATCAAGGCTGTCGTACCCAAGAGCGTGACCTTCAGGACAAAGATAGGAGTCTTCTTTCTCGTCATAGATAAAGGCTTCTTTACCGAAAGGTTTTGGATCATGACGATGGGCTTGTTTTTTGGAGGGAACAATAACCAGGGTCCCTTGAGACTGGATCTTTGTCAGCTCTTGAGTATCGGCGTATCCTGCGTCAGCGCAAGCGACTTTCGGAGATTTATCAAGAGAGCTTTTGGCTTTTTCTATCTGTACTGAGAATTGGTTGACGTCCGTTGCGTTGTTAACAGCGTCTGTGTGAACAATAAGACCGTGTTTTTCGTCTACGACACTCTGGACGTTGTAGCTGGCGTGAGAGCCTTGAACACTTCGCATCAGAGCGCACTGGGGATCGGTGCTATTGATGGTTCTTAGGGTGCTACCTTGGGTAGCGGAATGGTCGTATCTTTGGAACTCATCCAGAGCGTCCTTAATCTTGGACTGGAGGGTTTGGGCTTGGGAGAGCTCTTTTTGCATTTTGACAAGTGAACCTTGGTCGGATTCTTCGTCGTCCAAGCGTTCGCAGTCAGCCAAAAGAGAAGTAATTCTGGTTTCAAGGCTCTTTAGTTGGTCTTGATACCATTGTTGGGTATGATTGTTGGAACGGCCGGCATTGGCGCGAATCTTGGTACCGTCCAGAAAGAGGATGTTACCGTCGATTAAGTTTAATTTAAGGCATAAACGCGCGCAGAGAACCAGAGCTTTATGGAGGGCTTTTTTATTGCGGCGTCTAAATTCGGCGATAGTTTTGTGGTCCGGCTTTAAGTTCTTTACAAGCCATATAAATGTGACGTTGTTATAGACTTCCCGTTCAATCTTTCGGGAGCTTTGGACGCCGTAGGAATAGGAGTAGAGAAGCAGTTTTAGCATAAGATGTGGGTGATATTCGGGGTTACCGACCCGGTTGTCATCTTCATCAATGCCAAGATCTTTAAAGTTAAGATGGTCGACGAAGGCATCATAGGCGCGAACCGGGTGATCGTCTGAGACATAGGAGTCCAGACGGTCCGGGAAGAGCAACATTTGATGTCTGTCATCACCATAACGATATGCCATAATGTCTTCTCCTTTTGGGTTATGGCTTATATTTTAACATGAACACTAACTAGCCTCTCTTTGAATTACGACTGCAAATTACGACACAGTCTCGAACTAAAGAGGGGGTATTATTCCCGGCAGCTCAATTGTAAATACTGTCCCTACCCCTACTTCGCTCAGTACCGCGATGTTTCCGTGGTTTTTCTCAATGATCGAATGCGTGATCGCCAGACCGAGCCCCGTCCCGCCGTCTTTACCTGTGTAAAACGGGTCGAACAAGTGCGGGATTTCGTCGGGTGCTATGCCTACTCCTGTGTCGTGGATGTGGACCTCGATATGATCGCCTTTTTTAAAGGCGCCAGCGTACAGGATTTTTTTGCTTGGCCCGTGCTTCATCGCGTCTATGGCGTTCATGAGGATGTTCAAAAAGGCCTGTTTGATTTGCGAGGGATCGGCCATGCATCGGCAGTTTTCATCTATTTCCAATTCAAGGTTAATGGAATACTTGAGTGCCCCGCCGCCGACCTGGTGGCGCAG
>CAILAO010000171.1 GCA_903832105.1 uncultured Pseudomonadota bacterium
GAGCTGACCTCCCGTTTCCTCGCCGCGCATCAAATCCCCTTTGAAATTGTCAGCGCGGAAGGGACGCTTGAAATCGCGCCCGCCAGTCCACATTTGACACCCCAGCAAAAGAAGACGCCTATATCGTTTCTTTTTATCGTATTGCCGCGCATGATTGGGCGCTGAGAGCCTGATCCCGGATGCAGCCCGAGAGAGGCATTATTCTCACTCGTGCAATTTTCAACCGTCACATCATGTCCAACCTGCCAGCTTATGCCATCACCATTGTTGTTACGCGCAATTACACCACGAAACGTGACGCGATTGCAGTCTTGAAGGTAACATCCAGCATAGTTACTATACATTTTTTCACCCTCCTTGCGATTGCCGTCAAGCACGAGATTCTCAATGACCACATCGTTGACAAATTCACCGCTAATCAGAGGGAAACAGGTAGACGCTGTAGCTTCATTGCGTTGCCAGAGATTCTCGCGAAGTCCTTTGTCAAGCATGAAACGATTTCCAGAACGGGCGACGAGTGTGCGCATGATTTCTATTTCCCCGCCGATATCTACTCTTTTGGCTCGCAAACAGACGCCATCCCCGACCTCAAAGCCATTTGCGTCAGTCAGTGTAATCTCCTGATCAAACCAGTCACTATCTGCATTTAGCTTAGTGGTCGCGTTCGATCCCTTGATGAGAATGGTCGTGTCGCCCGCTCCAAGCAGCCGGACATTGCTCTGCAAGTACACGGAGTTTCGCAACCGATAAGAGCCTGGCAGAATTTTCACTGTCCCGCCGCCCAGTCTGGCGACGTAGTCCACCGCCGCTTGAATGGCTTTCTGGTTAGTGCCCGCAATATCGGCATCTTTTAGACCGACAGTAATGGTCAAACGCTCCTCCCAATTAACGCGTACGGCACTATCACCACATGTAGCACGCGGATATTTCACCGTCGGACGATCTGCACTTTGAACCAAACCCGTCTCAGATAGGCCCGCGAGGTTCTTTTTCGTTAATCTCCCGTTAATTTCTGATTCTTTTTTCAATTCAAATCTCTCCTTAAATATTCTTTTCGTAAAATATAACAGTCCAATTTGGATCCTTGATCTCAAATACATTTCATTCGACCTTATGTGCTCCTGGATAAGGAATCTCCTGCCGTCCGGGTGAATCGGAGATTCTTTGAGATGAAGATCAAATCCGTCCCCATACGAGATGACAAATTTAATAAAAGAAAGACTAGAAAATCTTTAGTTCAATGATAAATGAACTAAATACTCCGCCAATAATCATCAAAACCCTTTTCCTGTTGCGGGATCAAAAGTATTAACATTGCTAGATTGTATTTGATAGAGCGGTGACGATGAGGCAGCGGATAGTGGATATGAGCTGCCGTCTGGCAGCGTCATACTATACCCTTTAACGGTCAGGCTGCCGACGTGTCCATCCAGATACCCAATGTTAGTACTACCATAAACATATGTTTTTACATTGCCATGCCTCCAACCAATACTACGCGTAGCACTATCGATCGGACGGGCATGGCGGATTGTACTCGTTTCGTCTCCTGCTGCATCCCATGAGTCCATTAAGAGTATGGTGTAACTTGGTTTTGTCAGGTCCCCAATCCTGTGCATTTTTTCCCCATTCCCCGCACTGTTAGCGTTATTGCCTGCAACCCAAGTATTAATGGCGTAATGGGCATATTTATACCCTGGCACAGTGCCAAACCCTTCGGATTCCCGAGGGCAGGCAAATGATTTTGATTGTTCAATAATTCCATAACCGGTAACTAAAGCATCACTGGTATATTTCACACCGTATGGCGGTGTCGACCCTCCCGCATTATATCCCGTAATATTTCCAGATAAGGTGCCAATCCAGGTTCTTCCAAGCCAGAAGGGTAGCTTGTTATTATAGCCTGCTACAATCCAATCGTTGTAGTCATCTGAATACAATGAGGAAGCTAGCCCCAACTGCTTGAGATTATTAACGCATGAGATATCTTTTGAGACGTTCTTTGCCGCGCTCAGCGCCGGCAGTAACATTCCGGCGAGTATTGCGATAATCGCAATTACGACGAGGAGCTCAATTAATGTGAATCCATTGCGTATCAACGTGTTACAAATCGGCTTCGTCCTGCAAGTCGCTTCCGGCGTACGGCTTTCCAGTTTATTTTCAGGCATTCCCTTTGATCCATCTGCGTGTTGATGACTCATACAGCCCCTCTCTCATATTAATGTTTTTAAGTGAAACTTTTAAATGAAACACATACTCTCTTCATTATTATGCACCTATTATATCTTATTACGCCGTATTTAGGAAGAATTTCTTCCGTTGTTGAAATTGAAATATGATGGTTTCCTTAAGCCGGTATAGATTACCGGGGATAAAAACAAAAGAAAGGAAACCATCATGCAGGAATCTACAGTGTTGGAGTCGTTGGGACAAGTCGGAAGCGGAGAGGCCGGAGCGATATTTCGAGAATTCATACAAGATGCCGTACGTTCGAGTTTTATTGATGTAATGCTGAAGGAGGTTGAGACACTTTGCGGGCCTAGTTATCGACCATTTGCAGGCAATCCCACC
>CAILAO010000172.1 GCA_903832105.1 uncultured Pseudomonadota bacterium
CAAAAAAAACCAGAATGAGGAAAATGATATTAAGACTCAAAGCCCGTCGGATAAACTTGACGTTGATAGTACTAAACATCATGAATCAGAATATTTAAAGAGGCAACCCAATACTGATGAGAACATTAAAACTCATCCTGAGATACCCAAGCAGAGAAGGAAAAAATTCCTTGGATTGTTTTAGTGCCATAAGAAACAAAATCTGGATACGAATCCATATGAGTTTCACAAAAATATGAAAGGTGGACCGTCGACCGAGGTTGCAGTGCTTATATCCGCAAACGGTTAATTGCCGCCGAATTAGCGGAGCCGGGTGTAACGAAGGGTATCCCGTAGCTGGTGTTCAAAAAATGGAAATTCAGCGGGTGTTAGAAAAGATGTCCTTCGTCACAGGTCCAAAAGGAAAGTTGAGTGCAGGTGGGAGCTTCTTTGCAATAGTGGGTAATTTCTATTGCAAAAACTGGGAATTCTATTTGCAATTCCGTCCTATCTATTTTGCAACAAAGAGACATCACCTTTTTCTTAATGACAAAATGAAAAAAGACATGTGTGAAAAAAGTCTAGGCTTCGAGAAACGAGAGCCGTAGGGCCTGTCACGCAATAAGTGCGGCAACGAGTATCTGATTTCATATCTAAACTGACGTTAGCGTTGCTTAAAACTGCGAGACTTATTTAACTCCAGACCCTTAGTAACGCAAGCAATTTCTCCACTCGTACTTCAGTGACAAGCTTCGTAAATACCTGGGCCTAACAGTAACAGCCACGTCACAAATGACGAGTTGTAACATTTCGTCAAATTGTTAGTTTCTATGTTGAAACGTTGTCGCCCATTCAGGAATTGTGCTAAACTCTATTTACTTTAATACCGTCATCATCTTGAGGATGGTATATTAAAGGAAATGTTCGATCGCAATCAAGAAGGCAACCATTAAGCGCAGCCAACCGGTAGCCAAGGCAGTAAGTTCTTCGTCCGCAAAAGACTCACCACGAACAATAGAAGAGCAACCAGTCCGCATTGTAGGAATCGGGGCTTCCGCCGGAGGGCTGGAAGCGATTGAGCAGTTATTCACCCACATGCCAGTCGACAGCGGCGTTGCGTTTGTCATCGTACAACACCTGGACCCTACCCGGCAGAGTTCCATGCCGGAAATTCTTTCTCGTCTGACGAAGATGCCGGTACACGCATCAACTGACGGCATGAGAGTCGAACCAAACTCGATTTATCTCAATCCGCCTGACAAGGATATCGGGATAAAAGATGGCGCCCTTTACTTTCAGGAAATAGAACAGCCTCGCGGGATACATCTTCCAATTGATTTCTTTCTTCGTTCATTGGCCAAGGACAAGGGGCCTGATGCCATTTGTATTATATTGTCCGGAACCGGTAGTGACGGCACTCTCGGTTTGAAAGCGATTAAAGCTGAAGCGGGAACAGTTTTCGTTCAGGATTTGGAAAGCGCCAAGTATGATGGAATGCCCCGTAGTGCTATCGAAACAGGGCTAGCCGATTTCGTTTTGCGGCCTGAGCAAATGCCTGACAGGCTCATTGATTTCATCAAACACTATGAGGCTAATGGCAGCCAAATCAGCGATGTTATCGAGAAAGCAACTGAACCGGTGCTCCAGATATTTGCCATTTTGCAAAATAAGACCGGCCATGATTTCTCAAAATACAAGCAATCCACGATTAACCGCCGATTGCAACGGCGCATGAGCGTAAACGGCTTAGCCGATCTTGCCGACTACGTTCAACTCCTGAAGTCGAATGAAGCGGAAGTAAAAGCGCTTCTCAAGGAGCTACTCATCAGTGTTACAAGCTTTTTTCGCGATCCGGAAGCGTTCGTCTCTTTGAAGGAAAAACTGAAAGAGCTTATTAGAAAGACTAGAGACGGAGAAGTACGAGTTTGGGTTGCAGGGTCAGCGACGGGTGAAGAACCCTATTCCATCGCCATTATCATCTCGGAATGTCTGGATGAACTTGATAAGCATCTACTTGTTAATATTTACGCTACTGATATCGATAGCGACGCTTTATCGATCGCGCGTGCCGGTGTCTATCCGGCGAACATCACCGGCGATGTAACGCCAGGAAGAATAAAACAATTCTTCACCAAAGAAAACAAGGGGTTTCGTGTTAATAAAGCGATAAGGGAAACGGTGGTCTTCGCCATTCAAGATTTTATCAAAGACCCGCCCTTCTCTAAAATGGATTTAATCTGCTGCCTTGGAGAGCAAAGCTAGAACTTACGTTCTAATGAAGTAGACTAACTCTTTTTGAGGAGTTAAAACTTGGCATTTGCCCGTACTGGACGTATTCTGTATCTGATTACGTTATCAACTAGGCATAAATTTGTCTGCAAAATTTAAATCACTTAAAAAGTTTTAACCTGCACAAATCATTTAGCAAAAGTTAACCGGCATAGGTAGGTGTATCTTGAAACTTGCAGATGATTAACTGTCACGAATTCGTACGCAGCAAAATATTCCTGAATTTAGGGCTGTGGTGGTGGTCTAGTGGTCA
>CAILAO010000173.1 GCA_903832105.1 uncultured Pseudomonadota bacterium
AAACATCTCTTTTTGATTAGGCATAAAATCTTCTGGAATATACGCTAAATTATAATCCCATCCTTTTTCTTTCGCGAATGCGTAAAGTTTATAAGTGTCCTCAGCCATTTTTGCCGCTGTATGGGTTTCAATCAAACGCGAAGTTATCGCCGTTAGATTATCTTCTACTTGTCTAGAGTGCGGCGACATATAACAACAATTTAAAACATACAAGCGCGTTCTAAATCTTAAGTTTTCTACTAACTGATCAATATAAAAAATCCCACCAACAACTCCCCCGTCAGCGTGCATCTCGTCATAACCCCTGCCGCCGGACTCAACTTGAAAATAAACCGGAGGAAGCGTAGCTGGAAACGAACATGAGGCCAGAATTATCTTACGGAACAACTTCAGCGAATCAAAACCACCAATAGAAGCAAGCGCCCCCATATCCCAGATAACAAACTCCTGAGCGTCAAGATCCGTAGTTCCCACATAAAGCCGGCGCCCCTTAGCATGCTCTTGGGCGATCCTGGCCATTAAACCCTCATCCACAAGATCATCGATTTTTTTAGCAAACAAAACTGAGCTATACAAAGAATCTCCGAATAGAATGCTCAAAATGTTTTTCTGTCTAATAACATCTTTGGTCGAGATAGAAAGAAACAACTTCGCTAGCCGGTCTTCATAGTCTTTTCCTGAAAACACGGCAACCGCGATCATGGATCCACTAGAATAACCTGTAACGATCTTAAATACCGGACGTGACCCTTCCTTAAACCACCCATTCAACAGCCCCATACCATAAGCGCTGTTAGATACCCCGCCTCCGATAAGAAGCACAGGATAAGTCTTTATACCATCAATCAGATACTCTGACTTACCTTCATCTTTAAACGAATCTACCAGGCTTTTCCGCATAAAGAGAGAAACGGGCTTATCTGTATAGTGACGCATATCCGGCATACCAACAACGACAGCCGTTCCGACAAGACTTTCCGGCACAGCATGCCGCACATAGGCACACCCGGATAACGCTAATAAACAGGTTATTATAAGTAAACGATACAGGGTTTTCTGTCCCATCATGTTTTCTTTCCAATTAAAAAATAAAGCACCATACCGATAAGAGGCAAAAGAAGTACCAGGATAATCCATAATGCCTTTTTGCCTGTATCCATGGAGCTTTTTAGAACATCCACAATAGCGATAATGTCTAAAATCAAAATTATTAACCCTAATATTCCTCCCATAGTCTCCTCCCTGAAAACATTTTCGTTTATTCTTTATTTTACAATTTATTTTCCGACGTTTTCAATATGTTTTCCCGTATCCGACAAATCCTGTCCTGCGCCTCTAAACGCATTACATCCTAAAATTGAAATCATTAAGACCATGGCAGCTAAACCCAATAAAGTAAGTTTTTTCATATCATTCTCCTTATCCCCTTAGATAACACCGTCGAAATTCCAAAATCTATACATTCCTTACAACCAAACGCGTCAGGCCCACCAGGACAACCGCACCAACAAGCGCCATCAGAAAAGCGCCAAACGAACTACCGGGATATACCCCCATTACTCTACCCAACCAACCGCCAAGCATAGCTCCCACAATCCCAATCACGATATCTCCTAAAATCCCAAAACCCCG
>CAILAO010000174.1 GCA_903832105.1 uncultured Pseudomonadota bacterium
AGACCAAAATTACAATTTTAGTTTTTCAGGAATGCAAACAACGGGTGTAATTTTTCCAGAGGGTGAAAATCCCTTACAGGCGGAAGTAGTATTCCGAACTGTTAGCAAGTCGCAAGGTGGTTGGGAGTGATCCCTGCACTGAAGGAAGCGAGACTGCAAACTCCGGTACTGACGAACAGGAACGGTATATGAGGCTTTAAAACGAGGATGAGTAACCGCAGTATTGCAAAGTCCTAAATCTAAAATCGTTTTACAGTAGATACCGCAGGCATTGGAGGAAGGAAAAAGCTCTTACCGGGGGAGGTCTTGGAATAGTTTTGTTTCCTATAAGCCAAGAAGTCAGCAGAAGTCATAGTAGTTGGAGAAACGAGCCATCAAAGAGAGGTGGAAGTCTCACAGACCAATGAAGGACTGATCCGCCAGCTGGCGGATTCCAATTCGATGGGGAGGCAAAACCCAGCCCCATCCAAAATGAGAAACAGGGAAAAGAAGGAGTAAAAGATGATTGAAAAGGTAGTAAACAGAAAAAACATGCGTTTAGCATATCAGCAAGTACTAAAGAACAAAGGTTCGGCAGGAGCAGATGGTATGAATTTGAAGCAGTTAACGCAATTTGTGCAACAACACAGAGATGCGATAGCTACAAGCATTGTAAACGAAACTTACCTAGCTCAACCCATCTTGGGAGTACCCATACTCAAGGATAACGGAAAAACCCGATTATTGGGCATTCCAACAGTAGTTGACAGATGGTTGCAGCAAAGCGTTGCACAAGCCATCATGCCAAAATTCGAGTTTGAATTTAAAGACCACAGTTATGGTTTCAGACCCAACAAGAATGCACAGCAATGTGTACTACAAGCGCAGAAGTATATAAATGAAGGCTATCAACACATTGTTGACATAGACCTCAAAAGCTTTTTCGATGAAGTAGATCATTGCTTATTGCTGGAACTGCTGTACCGCAAGGTAAAATGCCGAACAACTTTACGCCTGATCCGCAAATGGTTGAGAGCACCCATCATGATCGAAGGGAAGCTCCAAAAACGGAGAAAAGGCGTACCACAGGGAAGTCCTCTAAGCCCATTATTATCCAATATCATGCTACATGAACTGGACAAATATATGGAACAGGAAGGATACAGGTATGTACGCTACGCTGACGACTTTAGTATCTATACAAAAAGTAAAAGCGAAGCAAGGAAGACAGGTAATAAAGTTTATCTTTTCCTAAAGGACAAACTCAGATTACCCATCAACCGAGAGAAAAGCGGCATACGTAAACCAATGACCTTTGAAATATTGGGGTACAAATTTGTACCAACATACGAAAAGGGGGTTAAAGGCAAATATCAAATGGTAGTAAGTAGCAAAAGTTGGAAAAAGCTGAAACAAAAGCTAAAAACCATCACCCGTAAAACCAGCCCAAAATCACTGACGGTGCGTATAAACGAGCTGAAAGAGGTACAAAGAGGATGGGTGCAATACTTCCGAATGGCAAGTATGCAGTCCAAACTCGCAAAGCTGGACGGTTGGTTGCGTAACCGAGTGAGATATTGCATCTGGCATGACTGGAAGAAACCCGAAAGGAAAAGGAAAAACCTGATCCGATTGGGAGTTGACCAACAACATGCTTATGCATGGAGCAGGACAAGAAAAGGAGGATGGGCAGTGTCACAATCGTCAATTCTAGGAACTACTATTACTTTAGAACGCTTGGCAAAACGAGGTTATGAAAGTATGCTTGACTATTACCTGAAAGTTTCCCCACAACTAAATGAACCGCTGTATACGAGACCCGTACGTACAGTGGTGTGAGAGGCTCTCCCCACTATCGAAAGATGGTGGGGCAGTCTACTCGATTTCAATCCCACCTCACTGATCATGCCCATTGTTTTGCTACGGAAATTCTTTAGAGGTCAGTCTTGGAGATACATTTACAAATTGTTTTATCGAAAATTTAAAGTGTTTTTCATCGTACATAGCTGAAAGTCGGGAGACTTTCAATTTCATTCTTTCAGCCAAGTCATCCTTCGGAAGACTTGCCCGAACAGGGTGGAAACAACATCAAAAATCGTTGGTCGTTGTTCTGAGATCAAAAAAATCAATCATTAATGGTGTAATTTCTTATTTGTCCTCAAGCCGGACGGGCTTTAACTTTTTTCTTGATAAAAAAGTTAACAAAAAATCAAGACGTCTAAACAATTTCCTTCAAAACTACTGTTCATGATCTTTTCCCCGGTTACAGAGTTGCCACGAAATCTAA
>CAILAO010000175.1 GCA_903832105.1 uncultured Pseudomonadota bacterium
CTGTCCTCTTGTCGCGTAAATTTTATTCCCCTACGTAAATCATCTCTCACTTCCATTAAATGGTGCGGAAAGTAAGTTTTGTGAGTCCCTTTGACTCCATTTTTTGGGAATACGATGATTGCCGAACCAGTCGGTTCAAAAAGCCACTTAGCGGAAACATTACGTGGGATTGGTTGAGAAAAAGTGTCAGGCGCAGCTTGACATCATTTTGTGGATCACTTCTATGAGACTAGACGGATAGATTCCCAACCAGACGAGAATCAGCGTGAGCAGTGTCAACGCCAAACCTGCCGCCGCAATTCCGGACACGTCTGGGAGTTCGGTTTCTTCAAAATCTTTGGGAATTTTAGAAAACATAACTGAAATAATGCGTAGGTAATAAAATAATCCTATTACGCTACTCATTATGAGAGATATTACCAAAAACCACAAATGCGAACCAATCCCGGCGGCCATAACGTAAAACTTACCCACAAAGCCCGCTGTCAAAGGAATTCCGGCCAAGGACAACAGCATGGCTGCAAGAACTCCCCCCAACATGGGTCGAGTCCAAAATATTCCTCTATAAGAGCTTAGAAGATCAGGTTCGCCTCTGACTCCGGATAGTGCGGCTATTACGCCGAATGCACCAAGAATGGTCACAAAATAGGCAACTAGATAATAGCTCGTGGCAGTAACAGCCAGACTGCCGCTTGCCAGAAAGGCGGTGAGTAAATAACCGAAATGCGCAATTGAAGAATAGGCCAATACTCTCTTCACGTGATTTTGTAAAAGCGCAAGTAGATTTCCCCCGAACATGGAAGCTACCGCAATAACGGTGAACACAAGAACCAGAGAATTATTCGTGTGAATATCTACCTTGGAGAAGTAACGTAGCATAAGCGCAAAAACCGCTCCCTTGGAGACAGAAGCGAGAAAGCCGGTAATTGGCGCGGGAGCGCCCTCGTAAACATCTGGCGTCCACATGTGAAATGGGACTAAAGATAACTTGAATCCGAGTCCCACGATAAGAAGTCCGGTTCCGGGAATTATAAGACCAACATGCCCCGAGCCCGCCGATTGAGCAATCTGCGTGAAATCCAAAAAACCGGTATCCGCGTATATCAGCGCAATCCCAAAAAGAAGGAAAGCGTCAGATGTGGCGGCCAACACCAGATACTTGACTCCTGCCTCTATTCCCAAAGCATCATTGCGATTGTAGGCAATAAGCGCATAAAGCGAAACACTGAGGATCTCCAAGCCCAGGAAAAACGAAGCAAAATGGCTGCTCGCAACTATTACAGTCGAACCTAGAGTCCCTAACAACAAAAGAACGTAATATTCTTCCTGATCATCTTCCAGCAGTTCCAGGTAACGATAAGACAGCAGAGTCACCACAAAGCCGGCGGCAAAAACAAGCGCCATATAGAAAATGGAATAACCGTCAATGATGATTAGATGTGTTACCTGACGAGGGGCAAAAGAATAAACCGCTACAGTTGATACGCAAGCCCCGAGCAACCCCGCGCCGGTTAACGCTGCCGTTAGGAGATGATTCCTGTAAAATGCTATGGCAAGCAAATTCAATACCACGACGCCGGATATCAACAGCATGGGTAATAACGGGAGCAGATCAGAAATCTTCATCTGTTTTGCCCGTTCCTTTGGGGCCCAGTGACAACGCGTGATGTTTGAGAATATGTCGGAATACCAACATAAACAGTGGCTTGTCCGGACTCGCACGATGTCGAGCCGGCTCTTTCCTGTATCGCTTTCAGGGCCTGTTCAGAGGTGTTTAAAACCACTTGAGGAAATAGCCCCAACCATAGAATTACCAGGATCATGCATGCCATGAGTAAGGCTTCCCTAGGCCAAAGATCGTGAATCTTCCGGCTACCATTCGAACGACCATAGAAGGCTTTTGCCACAATCCTTAGTGAGTAAATAACCGCCAGGACAAGGCCCATTGCCGCAGCAAGAGTCATCCATGGGCTCACCTTGTAAACGCCCAACAGAACGAGAAACTCTCCAACAAAATTGCCCAGCCCAGGAAGACCGAGAGAAGCTAAAGCAAAAACAAGCCCAACTGCGCTTATACGTGGAATTGACGCCCAGAGTCCACCCATACGATTGAGATCCCGGGAGCCTATTCTTTCCTGAAGCGCTCCAACGACTATGAATAGGGCCCCAGTGCTTATTCCGTGACAAATCATTTGCATTACAGCGCCCTGCAAAGCCAACTCGTTGAACGCGAATACTCCCAAAAGCACAAACCCAAGATGGCTAACACTACTATACGCTACAAGTCTTTTCAGATCGGTCTGAGCAAAAGC
>CAILAO010000176.1 GCA_903832105.1 uncultured Pseudomonadota bacterium
AAAGTCACGGTTGATAGCTATGGCCGTGCTACGTCTGGAACTTCAATTGCGGCAGGTGATCTGCCGAGTAGTATTGATGCTGCTAAAATAGGTAGTGGCGCTGTCAGTAATACGGAATTTGGATATCTCGATGGCGTCACGTCTGCCATTCAAACTCAACTCAATGGGCAAGTCGTCGGGCCAGCTTCAGCTACCGACAATGCTATTGCTCGGTTCGATGGGACTACTGGCAAACTCGTACAAAATTCAAACGTGGCGATTGACGATTCGGGGAATGTAGGGATTGGATCGACGGTTCCTGCTTACAATCTCGACGTGATAGGTAATATTGCAATGGGCAATAATAAAGCAATCTATGGACGAAACAGTGTTGGTGGGGCTACAAAAATTCTCGACACAGCCGGTGACGTGGTGACTCTGGGCTGGAATTTTGACAATTATCTGGTCCTACAGTCAGGTGGCAGCGCAGGTAACAACAATAGCATTCAGTTCAAAACAAAGGGCGCGGAAAGAGTCCGAATCGACAGCACCGGCAATGTCGGCATCGGGACGACGAGCCCGGGGGCGAAGTTGGAAATTGCGGCACCAGACGATTCTGTTGCTCCGGCACTTTCTTTAAGACAATCTTCTAATAGACAATACGGATGGGATTTTCTGGTCGACCAATTAGTTGATGGAAAACTCTATATCCAGGGTGTAAGCCCCGCAGTTGTTAACGTTATGACTTTGGATAGAACAACCGGCAATGTCGGAATAGGAACAACCAGTCCAAATGCAACCCTAGAGGTGGCTGGTTCTGCTCTTGTTGACAGTTTTAGTAATAATTCAAGACAGATTAGGCTTCGAAACGCAGATGCTTCCGCTGCAGGTGGGCTTGGTCTTTTTGCGTTTAATCCAGGAGGCGCGGATAATGATGGAATAGCCATGCATGGGCAAAGTGCGCTTTCTTTGCGTACCAACGCGGCTGACCGATTACGTATTGATGTTAACGGAAACGTCGGCATTGGAACAACGACACCGGGGGCAAAGTTGGAAATTGCGGCGCCAGACGATTCTGTTGCTCCGGCACTTTCCTTGAGACAATCTGCTGATAGACAATACGGATGGGATTTTCGGGTCGACCAATTAGTTGATGGAAAACTCTATCTCCAGGGTGTAAACCCGGCAGTTGTAAACGTTATGACTTTGGATAGAACAACCGGCAAGGTCGGCATCGGGACCAGTTCTCCATCAGAAAAACTTGCCGTGGCCGGTGAAATTAAGGCCGGCACGGGGGCTGATAAAACAGTCTTTCATTCCGGAAATCTGATGAACTTCACTTGTACCATTGGTGGTGAAACCCATACTGGTGGGTGGAATGAATATACTTGGACCACTAGTCTATGTTCTGGTGGAACCATACCAAACAGCTATACAAACTGTTTTATTGCTATAAAAGGCACTGATAATGACTATGGGACTGGGCCTCGTTTGGTTCAATGTAATAAGGATAAAGTAAGGGTATACCAATACGCTGGATATAACATATCTGTTACCTGTAGTTTTCTATGTTGGAATTGAAAGAAACTACTTAAAGATCTGATGTAGTGAATTCATGAAAGTCCAGGAAACATTCGCAACCGCAAAGGTCTTCCACCGTTGGAGATTTGTGACAAGCTCAGGGAACGCCGTGCCGGAATCGAGGCGTTCATCGGACGAACCAGACATGGAGGGCTACTAGGGTCACAGCAGATCTCAAACGTTTTGTGTTTTGAAGGTCGGCTTCATAAAGTCCAACTATTCAAAAACGCGTAGCTTTCCAGTGTATCGATATACAACTATTCTTTAACATCAATTATTTCATCTGGTTCAATAAATATGAAAAATAGCCTCCGTTTTTACATCAATTATTTCAACAGTTTTCCGACTCGAAATATTGATCTATAACCACCTGATATTACCGTGTATGTGACGCTTCCTAAAGTTTTAAAGAATACTTCCGATAACTGTTTGGGATGAGCATTAAACGTGGGGGAGTTATGAACATTTTCTATAAAAGTTTTGGGGTAATATTTTTATTC
>CAILAO010000177.1 GCA_903832105.1 uncultured Pseudomonadota bacterium
ATGAGACTTACGAGCACTTTGCTTATCATTATAGCACAACCGTTTTACCAGCCCGCGCTTATAAACCCAAAGACAAATCACTTGTGGAAGGAGCAGTGAAAATAGCATACAGACGTATTTATGCAGAGTTGTATGGCAAAGAGTTTTATTCACTTCAGGAGTTGAATAGTGCAATATGGGAAGCACTGGACAGGCACAATAACATGCTGCTTACAGGCAGGAACCACAGCAGGAGACAGCTGTTTGAAGAAACAGAAAAAAGCACATTGCAACTGCTACCCGGAATACGTTTTGAGTTTAAGTATCGTCAGCTGTGTACCGTAATCGCAAACGGGCATGTGTGTTTGAGGAAAGATGTCCACTATTACAGTGTGCCTTTTCAGTACATAGGAAAAAGAGTAAAAATACTTTTCAACCGGAGCTATGTTGAGGTGTTCTACAAATACACTCTTATTGCCCGACATGAGCGCAGCGAAAAGAAATACGGTTACACTACACTCAGAGAACACATGGCATCCACTCATCAGTTTATTGCAGACTGGAGTCCCGAACGTTTTATCAGCCTTGCGGCTGATATAGGTGCACCGGTAGAGGAGTTTGTAAAACGTGTTTTGGAAAATAAAACACATCCCGAGCAAGGATATAAAAGTTGTATGGGTATACTGAACTTTGAACGAAAGGTTGGAAAGGGCAGGCTCATCGCGGCTTGTAGTCGTGCACTTGATTATGGAACTTATTCATACGGTACCATTAAAAGTATTTTAGAACGCAATCTTGATCTGGTAGCTGAAGAAGAAAAAACCGAACAATCTCTGCCGGAACATGCCAATATACGCGGAGAAGCTTATTATCAATAAATCATAAAACAAAAAAATGACAACAGAAACACTTGAAAAAATGAAACAGCTGAGATTGCTGGGAATGGCGCGAGCCTTCCAAAGCAGCCTTGAGTCGGAGCAAACAGCCAGCATGTCCACCGATGAGACGATACACTTTTTGGTATCATCGGAATGGGATGACCGACAAAACCGAAACATCGAACGTCACGTGCGCAACGCACGTTTTCGTTACCAAGCGAACGTTGAAGGTGTGAACTATGACGACGATCGCAACCTTGATCGTAACATGATGATGCGTTTTGCAGAATGTTCTTTTATAGATAAACATGAACATATCCTGATCACAGGCAGCACCGGCATCGGCAAAAGTTATATTGCCTCTGCCCTTGGTCATCAAGCATGTTCACAGGGCTACAAGGTCATCTATGCAAATGCAACCAAGCTGTTCGCCAAACTAAAGATGGCCAGGGCCGATGGTTCATACATCAAAGAGATCGCTCGTATCGAGCGACAGGATCTTCTTATCATCGATGACTTCGGTATACAACCGCTCGACAATCAAAACAGATCGTCACTCATGGAAATCATAGAAGACAGGCATGGCAAGGGTTCTGTAATCATCACATCACAAGTTCCGGTTCATCTTTGGTATGAAATCATTGGTGAAAAAACAATCGCAGATGCTGTTCTCGACCGCATTGTACATGATGCGCATCGCATTGAGCTTTGTGGGGAGTCACTCAGAAAAGGAAGAAACAGAATGAAAAATTTGGAAAATCTTAACTAAATAAATTACCTTTGTCTAACACGTCAAATCAGCATGAAAATCTCTCACTTATGGTAGTTGACTTTAGGTGGTCAGTTTGGAGCGGATTAGGGTGGTCAATATCACTGGAATTTCCA
>CAILAO010000178.1 GCA_903832105.1 uncultured Pseudomonadota bacterium
ATTAGGCCGCAAGATGATGACGACGACTAAGTCTAAGCGCTAGAAAGATTTCAGACTAATTGAGTACAGCCCCTAGAAAAAATAGAAAAGCGCAGAAGCCTGAAACCTCATGATCAGGCCGTTTTGACGTACTGTCTGGCGTTCTCGGTCAGACTTGGCAGGTGCCTCGTCCATTAAAATGTGCTACAATCAAGCAGTAAATTCTAAATAAGGAGGTGCTATGAGCCGAAAAATCAGCAAGAACCTGTGTCTTCTTGGTTTGTTTACCTGGTTCATTCTTCAAAGTTGCGGGACTGAGATAGATAGTCGGTTGAACAGTTTTAACACTGTATCACCAAGTGAGATTACGTTTCTTGATTGGTGTGCTGCGTGGCAGCTGACGTGCCCAACGGGTCCAGCTGAGAATGTCCCGGACCCCCAAAAACCATGGACTGTCGCCGAATGGCAAAGCGCTCTTGCTGTCTATAAAGCCCTTTTAGCGAGTCCCAGCAACTCAAAATTCCTTAGATCCGACCTCGATGATGCAGATCTAGTAAATTCCATGAAACAGTTAAAAAAAGAAAAAGAACTAAGTCTTCTAAAAGCGAGACTCGACGGATCAAAATTCAACGCGTTTTTGGCCTATCAGGGGAAGGTTGTCGTGACGGCTCAGCAACCTTCTGATTTCCAGACAAAAAGCGGACTGATTATTCACAATGAGGGGACAACTTCAATTCAGGTTTCGGGAGATCGTGAAATTTCAACAGAAGGCGTTGAGATTAGAAGTAATGCAGTGTCTTCTGTGAGAGAAATTTTGAAAGGATTTTCTATCACTGCGCCGAATGTTTTAAATCTCAAAGGATCGACCCAAACGATTACTGGAGTTCCCATAAAGTTTGCGTTTACAGAAATTTTAGGGATAGATTTTGGAAATCAGGAGGGAGCGGTCCCAACTTATAAAGATATCGTTCCCACTATAGCGCCGCTGCGGGACTGGATTGTTAAAGGCCAACGCGACCTTGATCTGGGTCCGGATACATTCCTCCAGCTTGAACAGAATATTCCGGTCTTTATTCCAAATCAAAATGACGCAAATATGGTCAGGAGCCTTCTCAAGAAAATAACGCGCGTTTTAAGTACTGCAGAGAGTAGGAAAACGCAACTCATCAAAGCGGAAGCTCCGCAGACATTTAGTTGCACGGCGAATGGTAAGATTCGTCTTGACTTTGAAAAGTCGTTCGGGCTCCAGAATATTTCAAAGCTTTCTGCCGAATCAGCCATGGTTTCTATTTTTGGTATCAAGGCTAAGTTAATCGTAGGTCCGATACAGCCAAACTTTCAGCTGACACGCATTGATCTCGAACCAACCAAGATTATCGTGCGAAATGTTCCTGGAATCGGAAGTTATACAATCGATATGACAAATCAGAGCGAACAGTCCTCGATGACCTGTCAATAGTAGCGTTACCACTGTAGTGAAAATGGGAGAAAGGTGCTTCTTTCTCCCTTTTTTTATTTCCAGATTCCAGCGATTTTTTGTCCGCAAGGACAGCGACCATCTACGACTTTATTTTCGATGATAGCGAACCCTTCTCGAACGATCACTTTTTCGAGGCACTTGGGACAGACGGTGTCTCGTCCGAGGGAAGTTGCCGCGTTTCCGATATAGACAAAGTCCAGGCCTTCCGCTTTTGCTATGTGATAGGAATCTTCAAGAAGAGCGATGGAGGTTGGCGGAACATGTTGCAACTTATAGGCTGGATGAAAACGCGAGAAATGAAGAGGTGTGTCCCGGCCGAGTTCTCGTGCAATCCATTGGCACATAGATTTAATGTCGCCCAAATCATCGGAATAATATGGGACGATGAGTCGTGTGATTTCGATCCAGACATTTTCTTCTTTCATAACTTTAAGTGCTTTAAGGACCGGTTCAAGCGTTGCGCCAGTTAGCTTCTTGTAAGTATGTTCGTCAAAGGTCTTGATATCGACATTGGCAGCATCGACGACCTGGCAAAGTTCTCGCAAAGGGTTTTCATTGATATAACCGGCGGTAACAAGCACGTTGCGGAGACCTCTTTTCCGGGCAGCGATGGAAGTATCTTTTGTGTATTCAAAAAATGCAATTGGCTCTGAATAAGTATACGCGATTGAAGGAAGGGACTTTGTGGAGCAGTATTGAACAATGCTTTCTATGGTGACCTCGCTGTTTTCTGTCGCTTCAGGTTTTGATTGAGAGATATCCCAGTTTTGGCAATTAAGACAGCGAAGGTTGCATCCTGCGGTTGCCAGCGACAGAATTTTGGTTCCTGGAAGAAAGTGATAGAGCGGCTTTTTTTCAACGGGATCGACATGGACGGCGCAGGGGTTTTCATAGGTTAGAGTATAAAGTTTTCCATCTTTTACGACTCGGTTCCGGCAAAATCCGCGATCACCCTCATAAAGATGACACTCATGAGGGCAAAGCGTGCATCGCACCGTCCTTCCTTTTGCCTCCCACCAGTCGGCTGACCTAGACCACTTCCAGAGCTTTTGCGGGGCGTCACCCGAAAAGCCGACCGTTAGATTTCCTGTCGGGTTTAAGAGTAGGTTATTGACTGCTGCAACGCCAATTGAAAGACCGCCGACCCCTATGGCGGCGCTTTTGATGAATTCTCTTCTTGAGAGCCGTTTTTGTGACATCGCCTAATCTCCCTTGCTCATGGTAGATGGGGATGCCTGAACTGAGTCGGCCTTTTTCTGAAGCCTTCTCTCGATATTTAGGGTCAATTGAGAGAAGAGTCCAATAGGGCAAAGAACGTTACAGAATGGGCGTGACCAGATTCGGCTTAAAAAGAAAATGATTACAACCACAAAAAATAGATGAAGATCGAAGACATAAGAATTTCGAAAAAGGCTATTATAGAGATCTATTCCAGGAAGTTCTGACGAGTCTTTCGAGGAATTTATTAGGAAGTAGAGAAAAAGGGCAGATACAAAAATAATCCACGAAAAAGTCTTCTGAAACGGGACGGCGACTTTCTCTTTCGTCCCTTCACCCAATACGATTTGCGCGGTTCCGAGCGGGCACAGCCGATGGCACCAATAGCGCTGTTTAAGGTTCATGAGAATGGCCATGGGAACAAAGTACGGTCTTATTTGACCGAACACACAAGGTCTCGGGCAAGCATGACAAAAAAGAAGAGGAATCTTAAAGTAACATCGAATAAGTGGGAGAAATGCAACTAGAGACAGCAACAAAAAGTACAGCCAGCGTGCAGCTAAGCAGAAAGAAAAATATCGGGAGATTGGGTCCGATGTCGAGGATTTAACCGTAAATATGATTCCAACGATAAGCGACAGGATAATTACAGCTAGATAACCGCGGCTAAGTGAAAAATCGTAAATAATAGTCTTTGTGTCTTCTACTGCTGTCAAAAGAGAAACGATAAAAAAGACCGCTAAAACGAAACAAAGTGGTTTCCAGTCACGCTTAATCCTGCCGATCTTTATGTCGACTTTTTTGACGAAATAGAATCGAAGTGCGTTAAGGCAAAACGAAGAGACTTTAACCATACTGAGTGCGATACATGTTTCTTTTAATCCGAACAAAGGAATCAAAGCGGCGCCAATCACGACAGCGCCTAATGAGCCGCCTAAAAAGTCCACAGCGTACGCTTTCGAGGAAGTTACCCTCGTATCTTCAAAAATCAGCCGGATAAGGAGAGGAAATTGGAAGCCTATGACAGCGCCGGCAAGGCCTGCTGACAAATAAAAGAGTAAGGGAACCAGAGGCAAACTAAGCTTCTCGATTAAAAATTCAGGACTGCTTAAAAATCCATAGGAAAATGCGAGGAAAAGAAGTGATATTAGCAACTCGGTACCAAGAAAAACTAGTCGATTAGATGTGGAGTACCTTCGTGACAGCAAAATGCCGAACGCGATGCCACCCATAAAAAGAGACATAATGAAGCCGAGCATAGAAAAGACCGTGCCGAAAAGGATCTGGTATGAAAAAAGCAAAATTGTTTCAAAACCCAAGCCGGCAAAACCGCTTGTGAAGAGGGCGATACCAGCAGGGACATTGGGGAGCGAAGCGACGATAAAAGAAGAGATTGCTATCAAAAAAAGAAGTCCTGCAATCAAAAAAAGAAAACTTGTTTGGTTAAGCTTTAGCCAATGTTTTAAGAAAATTAAATATGCTGCTGGATGAAAATCGCGGTTGGCTAACGCAGGAGCTGCAAAACTTTGCTCGACCAACTTCTTCCGATCAGGTGTCAGAACGGAATCAAAGTATGCTTTGTTGAGAAATTTCAGTCGAAGGTTCGTGCTAGCGGCAACGCGCTGGAAATCTTGATCAAGAGAGTTGTTAGAGGCTATAAAAATAAGCCGTGATCCAGGGAAATAGGTAACATATGGAAAAGTTTGAGAAAGAGCATGATAGATAGAAGAGATCAAGACCTGAGTTTCAGAAGTGAGGACATTCTCAAAACCTTTGAGGCTGAATGCAAAAATCCCATCTGATCTCAACGAAGACCTAACAGAGCTAAAAAATTCCGTTGTGTAGAAATTATTAAAGCTCGCGTTTGTGGGATCGGGGGCTAGTGACAAGACCACATCGTAGGCGTTTTTTTTTGCTTTAAGAAGAATTCTCGGATCACCTTCAAGAAAATTTCCAAAAAAATTCGTTTGAGAAACTGGCTTTTGAAGGGCTAGGCGTTTAAAAACCTTAAAGAGAGAGGGATTAAGCTCGGCGTAATCAAACTTCGTACCCTCATACTTGTTAAGTTCTTGAATAACTTTCCCGAATCCTCCTGAAATAAGAAGAAGATCTTGTGGAGGTTTTACTTGAGAGAGAGGAATATGGACGATTTCTTCGTCAAAGGGAGTTAAAACATCAGCTCCCAAAGGCGAGCCATTTTCATAGACGTGCAGTTCTCCTCTATTTTCAATAACCGTTATCAATCCATAGGGAGAAGGGGTAAGTTGTCTTATTGTAAAGCCAGGCCAAATTTTAGAAAGAGTATACGACTCAAAATTCATCCCATTTAAAAAGACGAGTACTCCAAAAAAAACGCCGCAGGTCATGGCTGAAACCCAAACCCTTTTATAAGATGGGCACACTAAGAGAGCCGCTAAAAGGTGCGAAAGTCCGGCAAAAGTCACTAAAGAAAAAGACGAAAAATGGTTGGCTAAGTAAAAAGAAAAAAGGATTCCCGCAGCCATGGTGCCAATGGAATCCAAAAGATAAACCCTGCTTACCGGGTCGGGCCCTTGACCGTTAGAATTTTTCCCCAGAATATTGGGAAGGCTTCCTATGAGAAACCCACTTGTAACGCAATAGGGGATCAAGAGTACCAAAATGAAGAAATAACTTGATCCCAGGCCTGGTTCGGTCCCCTGAAATAGAGGCCACTTTAGCAAGCGAACTGCGGCAAGCATGGCAAAAGGAATAATGCCGAGCCAGAGTTGACAGGAAAAGTACCACAAATCAGATGAGGATTTCTTTAATCGTGCGGCATAGCTTCCGAGTCCAGTTAAGAGTAGCCAATTTCCAAGCAAAAGCCCCAGAATAAGCTCATTTGAGGATAAGACTGATAGAAGCTCCCGACCAAGGGTTGCTTGAATCAAAAATGATGATAAGCCAAAGAAAAAAACTGAGATTAGTCGTGATGAATGAAGGGTGCTGAGCATTCTCATTGTGGGTAAATACAAGTTAAACAGTTCGAAACAATAACCGATTGTACCATGTCACATATATTCTGCCCAGAGGAGAAGAACGCCCCTGAAAGCGCTCTTCTCAAAAGAATCCAACGCATTAATGAAATCGTAATAGGTAATCGACTTTGATGTGGTAGAATTTCCAAACTCGGTTTGCTTCATCATAAGGAAACCACTCAATCAAATCGTCCACTTCACCGCGAAACGTCGTTTTAATGAGGCGTCGTCCTCTACTTACTAACTTTACGGCATTATATTTGATGGTTTCTTGATATTGCTTTGACTTGGATTCGAAATTTTCACAGCTATAGAGACGTCTGACAAGGTCTTCCCGATTCAATTTTAAAGTAGGATTGTTATCAAAGGCCTTAAAGAGTCGCAGCATCATGGGCATTCGCTTCAATTCAATATGGTCATTTTTAAAGTGAAACTTGCTTCCCTGGAGTTGGATTTTCGGGAGGAGACTTTTTAGCTCCTTAACCGCAGAAATGACATGTTCTTTCTTATAAGAAATCGATTTCTGTAGGATGGGTATTGTGCTTGCGAGTTGGTTGATAGCAAACAAAAACTCTGAATCATAATCTGGACTCGTTGGCTCCGGTTGAGATCTGGCGCTTTCTAATTCCATAGTAACCTCCGCGGTTGAAAAGTGTGCTTCCACCAGTTTACAGAGTGACTCCTAAAGGAAAAAATAGGTGAGTTTGTCAATGGAAAAAGTTTCAAATTATTTCAAAACCACGAAAGTATTGGGGGATAACGCTTCTGAGGGGTGATGATTTGGTGACAAAATTCAACGGTGAGCTGAACATTTACGAAATTTCGTAAATCGGAATGTTGCTTTTATGAGTAGTGGTTTTTTGCAAATAAAGTGACAGCTTTAATCGCGTGGTTCCATCCCGTGAGTTTTTCATTCCGTTCCTGCGTCGCTTTTCTAGAGATTTCAGGCCTGAAGAGGCAATCCTGCTCGACAATATTTTTTAGATCACGTAGCGAATGAATGACATTTGATCCGAGAGCTGCCATGAGGGCAGCGCCAAAAGCTGTGGTTTCAAGGTTTTTAGGTCTTGAGAGAGAAAGATTTGAAAGGTTGGCCTGGATATTCATTAAAAGGTTGTTCGAAGCAGCACCGCCGTCGACTTTGAGGACTGAAAGCGGTTTCGCTCTGGAGCGGGCAAGATCGAGCCGCATAGCCTGAATTAAATCGTTGACCTGAAATGCGACTCCTTCGAGTGCCGCGCGAATAATTTCGTCTTTAGAAGTGCCGCGAGTAAGTCCTAGCAAGGCTCCCTGAACAGACGGATTCCAGTGTGGGACGCCAAGCCCAGCAAAAGCTGGGACAAAATATAAATGAGGGGCTGCTTTTGACTCTTGGGATATCGATCCCGTCTCTTGAGCTGAATGAATAAGCCTTAGATTATCTCGTAAAAATTGAATAGCGGCCCCTGCAATAAAAGATGAACCTTCGAAGGCATAAGTCATTTTGCCTTTTAGACGCCATGCAACGGTTGTAAGGAGACCATACTTTGAGACAAGGGCTTCTGAACCGATGTTAAGAAGTAAAAAGGCTCCTGTGCCGTAGGTACACTTTGCTTCTCCCTCACCAAAACATGCCTGTCCTGCGAGTGCGGCTTGCTGATCGCCCAAAGTTCCACTAATCGGGATGCCGTCTGGAAGAAAGTCAAGACCATTTGTTTCGCCGAAAAAGCTCGCGCTATCGGAAACCATAGGTAAATTTTCGTTATGAGGAACCTTAAAAAGTTTCAAAAGGTGCTGATCCCAGGCGCCTTTCGAGATGTCAAAAAGAAGTGTGCGACTTGCATTGCTAGGTTCTGTTGCAAACGAACGACCATGGGATAAGCGGTGAATAAGGTACGTATCGATGGTCCCAAGCAACGCTTTTTTTGATTTGAGCATTTGTGCGATAGATGGATCGTTCTCCATAAGCCAAGTGATTTTAGTGTATAAAG
>CAILAO010000179.1 GCA_903832105.1 uncultured Pseudomonadota bacterium
GGATTAGTGAGGCGTCCCCTAATTACGCGGCGTCCCCCAATTATGATTTCTAGAATTCTGCCGAGACTTCCAAAACCTCGCTGCCATTCTGTGATACAGGCATTCAGTTCAAAGAGCGGGATTTGAAGCATCAGGACGTATGACTGGAAGGCAACAAATTCTCCCAGCGAAAGAGCGCCAGATCTTATGTGATGTATCCCGTAAAAAATCAAAATGGCATAGGCAACAACTGTCGGGAAGGCCCCAAGGGGGAAGATTTTCCATTCTGTTTTGATGACTTCTCTTCGCCGATTGGCATAGGTGCGAGCTTCCTTGTTTAGCAGGCCTTGCCAGAACCCCTCGTCTGCGGAGGCCCTTTGAAGCCTCACTGTGGCAATAGCTTGAGAAATTACGTTGGAGAGTTCAGAGAGTTTTTCTTGTGCCCAAACATGTTGGGTGTACTCAAGTCTTGCGAGTTTCACCATAAAAGGAGGGAGCACGATAAAAGCCGCAAGACTTACACACGTGAGCCATGGATCGATCATGACCATGGTGGTGACTGCGAGTATGGAAAAGAAGATAAGGTCATAGGTCAAAACAATTGTAAAGCCATGTATGAATCTGCTAGCGTTCCAATCGGCCGTTGCCCGATTCATGAGATCACCAAGGGTATAGTCGTGAAATGTTTTTATTGGTTGAAACCTTAGAGCGTCCCAGTACTCGACTTTCATTTCGCGGCCTGCGGCGTGCGTTCTGCGTGCAAGCGTCTGGCGCCACGCCCAACGACCGAACCATCCAGCGGCTGCTAGGACTAAAAATCCCTCAACCATGAAACGCAGCGTCTCGACTCTGGTCGCGCCCAGAAAGATCGATGGGACTTTTAACGTAACGGCATCTTTTGCGGTCAGAAGATCGATTGTCCATTGCGTGAATTTTGGTGTCAAAATCTCTGTGGTGCTCGTAAGTAATAGCGCGAGAGTCCCGCATACGTAGGCTATCCAGTGCCTAGCGAGAGATCTGCAAAAATAGCGAGTACTACTTATGTTGTTTGACAGGGTCACCACAAAATTCCTCTAAAAAGCTTATCCGAACCCAACGCATTGTTATTCTTGCAAAGAAAATCGTTTTTGTAAAAACCTTTCCTTGATAAATTAGACCTATGGCGGATCTTCACCCATCACTTTTAAAAAGAAAAATCATTCACGTCGACATGGACGCATTTTTCGCGTCAGTTGAGATTCGAGATAATCCGGCGCTTCGCGGCAGACCCATCGTTGTTGGGGGCTCTCCAACGTCGCGAGGGGTTGTAAGCACTGCTAGCTATGAGGCGCGAAAGTTCGGCATTCGCTCGGCGATGCCATGCTCCCGCGCCGCAGCACTATGCCCGCAGGCGATTTTCTTACCACCGAGGTTTGACGCATATTGTGAGGTTTCTAGGGACATTCGAAAGATATTTAGCGAGTATTCTAATCTTGTGGAACCCATGTCGCTTGATGAAGCCTATATTGACGTCACGAATAATCCTCAAGGGCTATACGCGGTAAAAATCGCGCAGGAAATCAGGCGGAAGGTTTTTGAAGTCACCTCACTGACATGCTCGGTTGGCGTTGCACCTAACAAGCTTGTCGCAAAAATTGCCTCGGATGTTAATAAGCCAAATGGCATCACCGTGGTTTTGCCCGAGCAAGTTGAGGCCTTCATGAAAAATCTGCCGATGCGCAAGATATCGGGGATTGGTCCGGTTTCTGAGAAAAAGCTCGAAAGCGCCGGCATCAGGATCTGCTGTGACCTATGGAAATATAGCCAAGAAGAACTTGAAGACAAGTTTGATCATTGGGGTGAATGGCTGTGGTACGTGTCGAGAGGCATTGACGAACGGCCAGTAGAATCTTTTTATATTCGAAAATCGCTTGGGAAAGAAGAAACCTATCCAACAGACATTCTCGATATAGCAGTGGTCATATCTCATATCAAAGAGATCGCCGCAGAAGTCGCTGATAGTCTTGTCAAAAAAAATATCAAAGGCCGGACGATTACGCTCAAGATTAAATACGCAGATTTTACTCAGATCACTCGCAGCCAGTCCATTGAAGCGCCGACGAACGACGTTGCTATTATTGAGGATGTAGCGAAAACTCAACTCAGCAAAACAGAAGTTGGCAAGAAAAAGGTCCGTCTCATCGGCGTTTCGGTCTCAAATCTCGACGGGGAAACGACGACGCTCATTGGTTCTGATGATGAAGATGATTAGGGGGGTGCCCCAATATTACTCGCTTGTACCTTCCATGTGCATCTTCAGTGACTTCGTAAATCCAAGAACATTTGAGGGGTAAGATTCCATGATCCCGGGAACGCCGTTGTAGTTAGCAAGGGCTTCTCTGTAAAGCGATTGTACTTCACCAGGGTCATCGAGATCGACATTGCTATCATGTGTTTTTGCCAGGGAAAGGTAGACCTTAAGTAAGAAGACGCTATATAGAACGTTATAGAGTGGGTCTTCCACGGTTTTTCGGCGCATGCCTGAGTTTCCGGAGGCTAGCTCCCAAAGCTGCTCCCAAGGTTCCCTACCAAAGGTCGGGGCAACACAATCCTTAACCCTGCCATTGAAATATTCGATTGCCTCAGCTCTTGCATTATCCCTTCCTCGACGTCCAAGCTGATCATTTACCTCCTCTATAGCGGGACCGGTGAGTTGGCCTAGACCCGTACCGTTGCCCTCATCTGCGGTTCTGTCGAAACGTGATTCGAGTTGGAAGACGCCTGTCATAATGGCTGCATCAACACCAAAACAGAGGCAAATCCCTGAGATTAATCTGGCGAGTTCTTCTGGAGGAAGAACGGGATCCTCATCACGATCGGCCGTTTCTCTCTTGATATATCCTGCAAGTTGTTCTGCAGTTGGTTGCGGTTTATAAACGACGAATGTTTCGTGAACATACTTCGCTCCACCCATGTACCCAAGAACTTCCGATCTAGGTGTTTTTTGAACTGTCTTGCAACCAGAGAGAGACCAAAAAATGGATGACAAAAGTATTGCGCCTTGAGCGACGGATATCCATACCTTGACAGTCATAAACCCACCTCCATTGAACCGGGATTTTATTTTAACATAAAGGAGAGGTTAAAAAAAGAAACCGAAATTTATTGTGTAATATGTGTTTTTTACAGTTATGTTCCTGAAAAAACTCTCATAACCGCCGCTATAATCAATATAGACATGACTCCCAATGTTATTACGTAACGAGACTCTAACCCGAGAGGCCTGTGCTGGTGTTGGGGATGTGGAACCTGACAACTTTTTCGCTTTAATAGAAAGCGCCCATCCGATATCTGGGATAACAGACCAGATGGCGGGCCACCCGTAAAAAGGGATCGCAACGCCCGTTACAAGCCACGTTGTTGAATATTGATAGATAGCGTACTCTTTGCTCAGTCCTTTTTTTACCGATTCGATGGTGTATTGAGGAAGCGACACGATATACATCCGATTCCATTCCACTCCGGCAAATGGACTGGCGCGAAAACAGAATGTTTGACAATTTTTTGGATCGGGGGCAATAAAATTATAGAGTTTTGCACCGGCATAAAACCGCATCTCGGCAGGCGTGCTCAAGTCAGTAGCTTTTTCGACACGCGCATATTCTGCGAGAGTTTCAACCAGCCAAGACTCATCGTAGGAGCGACAGGCTTCGCGCCATAGGAAGAAAGCCTGGGCTTGAGGAAAGATCATCTTATTAAACGTATCGACACCTTCGTTGTCACTTGTAACTGTGACGTCGCGGTTTCCAACTCCTAGAGTTACCCCGGAGGTGAAAATTTTTTTCTTGGGACATTCTAGTGGCCCAGTGTGCACCGGGGATGTCGGCTTAGTCACCTGATTAGCTTTTTTTGGTAGTCTAGGCTCCTCATGGTTTGGCTCAGGTGATCCATAAGGACGTGGGATTTTTTCTTCGAGTTTCGGCGCGGGTTCTAAGTCTTCAAATCGGCCACCGAAACAAAGCGTCGAAATACTTAGCGATGTAATGCCAAAAAAAAAGAAGTTAACGATGCTCATCAAGCGAATCGGACTCATATTTAAAGATTAACGTAAGACCCATATTTAGACAATGGTTTTTCTAGCGGCCTTTTATGTCATAGGAAAGGCTGAGTGAGACACATCTACTGTTGATGCGGTTGTCACCGCTGCTGATATTTCCGATCATGCCGAGAACGCCTCCCAAGTGTATTTCGAAACGGTCGAGATTCACCGAGAAGTCAAGCCCGTAGGTTAATTGGGGTTCACTCTTCCAATAAAACTCCTGACTCAGCGCGCGAGCTTCTTTGCGAGAAGTATCCGAAAGCGTTTCTGAAGAAGACGCGATCTCCCCGGTGACCGTACTGGTGTAATTGGCCCATGGGAAAACGGTAAATCTTTTAACAAGGAGGATGCCGATGTTGGCGCCGCCCTCATATTTTTGGACTTGATAGCGATACTTGGTTGAAGACGAGGTCACTGACGTTAGCGTTGTTGGATCGCTTTCTTCTTGAATGGCAGCAATGTTTTTAACGCCAAGAATTAAGGTGCTGGTAACGTATCTAGGAAGAATGCTGAGCGTTGGAATGTAATATGCATAAAGACCGATGCCGCTATATGATATTTGGCTATTAAGCTCCAACCTGTAGGTTACTCGATCACTGTTGTAAGCAAATGACTCATCAAGATAGTGGATATTCCGTTTTCCAACTTCCGCAGCGAATCCGATGCCGAAATTTTTCTGCGACAAAGCGATATACGGTGCCGCGCTCCAGCCCCTATAATCAAGATACCGCTGATAGTTATTGGGGTGGCTCTCACGGTCGCTGCTTATATCATAGCCATCGGGGGCAACGCGGACATCGATGTAGTCATAGCCACCCGTAAAAGTGATAGTATCGCGTTTCGGGATAATATGCGCAACCGGCGCAGATGCGAAGAAAGGAATTTGCTTCTTCTGGTGTTGTTCGTAGTAGTCTTCGAGTTGAGCGCCTTCGTAGTATATGCTGTTGGAATCGATTGAGTCGGCGCCGTAAGCAAAATTTACCGCGAAAAATGAGAAAAATGCGAATAGGACAAGCAGACCCAAAAGTGTCGGATCTCCAATTCGAGCTAGTATTTTACTTTTATGTTCTCGCATAACTTTTATTCGCTTCGAAGAAATCTCAGGGCAAAAGAAACCCCTTCTTCTCTTCACTAAGTGTGCTTCGGCTGTTTTAAGATATAAATTTAGAGAGATCTTTTTGCGAAAAAAGATAATTTTCTAGAAAAGAGACGCTAAAATGGTGGGTTGAGCTAAGTAAGAACTTTGTTCGTGCTGCCTAACGAAAAAGTCCTTTTTTTGAAGAGAGCATCGCACATCTATGCCCATTCACCCATTTCTTGCCAAGTATTCCAAACATCCAAATTCTTTGACACGTTAACGCCGTTTCTCTACTATATTATTAGTGCTTTTTTGTGTTCTTCCACTACAATCAGTCAAAAGCTGGGTGAATTTATCAAATGGAATCGACATATTTTGATTGGTGTCCTGGTGGTGCAGTTTGCCATCTGCGGATGGCTTTGGTCAATCCACAGGGGATTGAAGGATGTTCAAGCGCTATCAGACAGTCTCCGTCTAGGGAAGGCCCCTGAGCAGCCAACGGTGATTCCCCGTGGACCACCGCAGCCTTGGTTCGCGCCGCCATCATTCGCGCCGCCGTCATTCGCGCCGCCGTCAATTGATTTTGGAACGTTGGATCCCAAGGCCGACGACCGAATGAAGTTGCTTAGTCTTTCGAAGATTGATTCACTCTTTTGGCAACTAAGATCAGACATTAAACCAGAAAAAAATCTCCCGAATATCATCCTCATTGTCAACGAAGCCCTGAGCGCGAAATATCTTGGCTTCCTCGGCTTAAGCAAGGTCATGACTCCAAATATGGATGCATTTGCGGCGAATAGCCTCGTATTCCAGCATGCTATTGCGCAAGGCAGCTGGACAGCGCCTTCGATGCGTTCGATTCTGACAGGTCTGTACCCGAACCAACTTGGCTTTTTTGAAGAGGGTGTCAACCCCGCCCAAGACGCTCTGTCCGCAAGACTTCCACTTTCGATCGTTACGTTAGCCGAAGTATTGCGCAACAAGGGGTATTTTTGCGCAGCCTTGATCGGTGCAAACTTCCGATTTTTCGAGATCACACTCCGCGGCTTTTCTTATGTCGACCGTTTTTTCTCGAGTGACCTTGATCCTTATGCAGCGATCAACACCGCTATGAGCCTTATCGAACGCGGTTTAGACCAGCCATATTTTCTTTTGCTCCATCTTTATCCGCCACACTAGCCTTATGCACCCAGAAATCCGCCAAAATATCCCGATGGTCTTCCCTCCTTGACAGAGGCCCAGCAAAACTCCGTCAGACGAGGATTTGCTTCCGGAGACCCCAACATATCAAGAACCGCGCAAATTAATTATCAGAGACAAGTCGAGGAACTAGACTCGCAGTACGGCCGACTGTTCAAATTTTTGGAAAGTTCACGCGCTCCGTATTTTAATCCCCAAAAAGACATCTTGATTTTTACCGCTGATCATGGCGAAGAGTTTGAGCATGAAAACGGCTATGTCAGACACGGGCTGTCACTTTATCAGGAAATCATAGGTGTTCCGCTCGTTTTTCGACTTCCGGGAATTTCGCCAAAGACCATCACAGAATATGTCGAAAACGGATCAATCCTACCAACACTGCTCGATTACCTCGAAATTAAGGATCCTCGCCCCGCAACATTGGTAGCTCCAAGATCTCTTCTTCCAATGATGACTCAAGATACTAAAGCTATCAAACAAACAGCGCCGTCCTTTGCGTTTAGCGAAGCGATACTGAGGCTTTTAGAAGTGCCAGGTGCACGTGAACTGAAGAGCATTGTCCGGAGCGACGGCAAAAAAATTATTTTCGATACGCAAACAAAAAAATCCAAGTTATTTGATCTCATCAAAGATCCCACAGAAGATCGTGATCTAGCTCTGGATAAGGCGTCAACAAAGCTTATTGATGAGCTTTATCGCGAAATCGAAAAAAGAACCAATCCTACCGCGGACTATCCGGTTCTCCCTGGAAAATTTTTGGATCATGTTGTACCCACGGGCACAGGCATCGACTCGCCAAAAACCGGAGGACCATAACCATGCCCGACAGTGCACGATCGTTCCGCGTCTTCGCCACGGTGATTCTAAGCCCCTTAGTCGGATCTGTTCTATTGGCTTCTCCCCAAGAAACATCGGGAAAAATATTGAACGCAAGGGATCTTTATCCTAAAGTTATCACGGGGAGTCCCATGATAGAAAAAACTTCTTCCGGGGAGGTTCTGCAGCTCTTGCTGCGGCAGATAGGTCCAGAAGATGCCGCTGCTATGGCCAAGATCGAGCAACTCGGTTATATGTCTGGCAAGGATCTCAGGACCGAAGCACTTAAGAGCGTCCTATTGATCAAGTGCAACGCCGATGACATCAAAAGCGGAATTTTTTTAAACGTCGAAAAATTTGAAGGCAAGGAATGTCGCGCCAAACTGACAATCATAAATGCCAAAGGATCTAAACTCGATTCACGCGACTTTTCACCCGCCGATGCTGTCACCACGCTCAACAACGCGAGTCACCAGAAATCCTCAAAACAGATCAATTTTCCAATGACATTCAACAAAGAGACATCTGGCAAGACGCTCTCTGTCAAACTGACATTTACGGATTGCGTGGTGGCCTTAAAACAACTCGAATTTCATTGATGGAAGCAAAATCATCATAATACGAGGTAATGATTAATTCATTTTGAAAAACTGTATCCTGCCTAAACTTGCATTTTTACAGCATATTGCATACTGTTGAATTGTTCCGCTGTGTCAAAAAAATGTTTTGTTGTTATTTTTGAAAATGAATTCAAGGTTAAAAAATTCAGTTTGTGCTACTTATCCCGTCTGATTTACAACAATTTGAAGGTTAAACTATTTTGATGACTTTAAATTTGTTTTATGCCAAAAAACAAGTCAATTTCTAACAAAAGGATTGTGGAGTTTTTCGTAACCTATCATGGTTTTTTCGCCGTGCCCGGGATAAACAGAAAAATCGGCGCCGAGGGTGTAAAGTTTTTCGCGGATGCTGCGGCACAAAATATCGAAATTGCCGGTGGGCAAATCGGTGCGGCCAATGCTGTCGCAGAACAGAACATCACCAACAATCACAAATTTTGAATCATTGTTAACAAAACAAACATGCCCGTCAATGTGGCCGGGTGTGTATAGCACTTCCAGAAATGAGTTACCAAAATTGATTTTATCGCCATCGGCAATAAATGTTTTTGGCTCAACAATGTCAATTTCATCTAAACCAAACATCCGGCTTTGGTCGGCGGCACGTCTGAAAAATGGCAGCGA
>CAILAO010000180.1 GCA_903832105.1 uncultured Pseudomonadota bacterium
AAAACCCCCGGCTACCCGATTAGCGCTATTGCTCAATGCGTCGCCAATTCCAGAAGAGCCTCCCTCATCTGTAAATAGGCAATCAAGAACTCGAACATCATGCGCCACAGAATTTCCATGCAGAAAAAAAACAAAGCAAATAGAACATAAAATAGCATTCGATCTTTTGTTCTTGTGATGTTAAAGATCGTTGTTTTACTCGATTCGTAAATATCAGAAACAACCCAGTATTTACGTTTTATCCAGCGAGCAAAAAACCAGCTTCCAACTGGAACACCAAGTGCTCCAATATAGTAGCAGACCACTAACACATGAGGACTGATAAAAGATCTGAAGGTTAGGAAGTCAATAAAGCCTTGCATGGCATCTCATATCTTGTTGTGAACATTACGGTATTATTATCACGATTTTCATTCGAAATATACTACAATTGTGAAATTATTCGCCCTAACACTTACAGGAAGGAGAAGATACCACCGCTCGCCCTAAAAATCACGCTCAATAATCTGCACGTTTCAACCCGTTATCATCGATCCGGACCGAAATCCCAAACTCCACCTTTGAAGTCTGGGGATCCCAATTTTCCCGTGCCCATCGGTTACAGAAAGCCAATGCCTTCCCTGCACATCGAACACCTTGCGAACTTCATCACCGAAGTGGTTGCTCATTTTGACGGAGATTTTGCCTGTCACGGGTCTCGCGAGCGGCCGGCTGGCGGTGCTGGAAAGGGCATCAAGGGGAAAAGGTAACCGGTCTCCGATCATCGGGGATCAGTTCCTTGTCCAAGGCCAGAAGACAGGCGGAGATGGCATCCCGGATGTTGTCCAGCGCCTCTTCCATCGTATCGCCCTGCGAATGGCATCCCGGAATCGCCGGGCAATGGACAACATACCCGGAATCTTCTCCCTTCTCCACCGCGACGCGATAGTAAACCATAATGCTGCCTCCCATTACATTTGCTTTTGTGAAAGTATAAATGTCACAACAGCTTATGTCAATTTATGTCAATCGAAAACCATGACATCGAAAACCCTGGCGTGAACCCTGGCGCCGACATTCCCTTACGGCGGATGGGTCATAACCCGCTTTCATGGCAAACAAATGGGGAATCCCTTCAGGAGTTGCGCAAAGGTCTGTGTTCCTTTTGGGTAGTGTCTCAGTTTGGATTTTAATTTTTTCCATCCCGCCTAAAATTTCCCTTGACAAAATAGAACGAATGTTCTATTTGGGACACATGGTGCGTAATATAAATTACGCCAACATTTGACTTGTTTTTTATTGCAAACCGCCTTATACACTGTATACAGTGTGGTGCGTTTCAGGGACCCCCAACATTTTGATGCTTCCATAATATTTTTATTATTAATGGAGGGATATCATGGCTACGATGATTACTGGAAAGGAATTAAAAGAAGCGGTTCTGTCACAGTCGATCATGCAAGCCGGTGACGAGAAGTGTGTAGAGGGAATAAAATACGATTTCCGCCTGAGTTCTCATATTCTTAAGGCAAAATTTGGCCGGCCTATAGATGCAACTAAACTAAATCAATCAGAATTGGCTGATTTAGTCATAGAGCCAAACGAAGTTGTATTTGGTCTTACAGAAGAACGCTTAACGCTTCCCAAGGATGTGATAGCCCAATTAAGTCCAAAACGTAGAATGAGTCAGTCGGGCGTACTCACGCTAGGCGGGCTTACAGTAGATCCTGGCTATAAGGGACGGCTTTTGGTCGGTATGTTAAATTACTCCTCAACCCCCTTTCTGCTCAAGCCCGGGAAAAAACTTATTGCAGCAACTTTCTTACGATTAAGTCCGGACGAGGTAGGTGATCTTGAGGTGTGCTCTGAAAGTCTTGAAGATTTCCCAGACGAGTTAGTGGAAGTAATGCAAAAATATCGCCCGGTGGGGACAAAATTTATTGTCGATGGCATTCAAAAACTTGAGGATGAGATAAACTTTATCAAAAAGGAGCTAAAGGAACATGATGACTGGAAAGAACGTCTGGATCGGCACGATGCCCTAATCTCAAATATAATTAAGGGGCTTGAATCTGAAAAAGAGGTAAGAAAAGAAGGGGAAGACAAAATTTCCCAATCCTTTGCAGAATTAAAAATTGATTTCAGGATAATTAAAGATAACTTTCTGCTCATTAAAGGCGGGGCTTATGTTCTTTATTTTCTTATCGGCATAGTGCTACTTCCGAGGTTGGTTGAATATATTCCGAAAATTATCGCATGGTTTAAAAGTTTCTGACGGTTACGATTAATCTGCTAATTTTGCAATTTCCTCCAGTGTCCACACATGATCCGTAATCCCCGCTTCCATCGCCGGTGTCACCCGTAGAGTTTTATGAACCCGCGCAAAATTGTAATACATGAAATGAAGGGCAACCGCGCACTCAAGGTTTTCAATCTTCTTGCTGAATCCATTCGTAAGCCGGGTAAATCTCCGCATTGACATTCTCATGGTAAGGTTTTGCCGCTCAACATAGCTTGTGGACACATACCTTTCATCAGGATCGCCTGAGATACGTTTCCGTTCTGCCCCCGTACATTCAACGGGGCTGTATTTCCGCTGATCCTCAGCGGGTGAAGATTCGTATACCTTAACAAGCATGGCATAGTCTATTTCCCCACCAAAGGCATCCTCAATAGCATCGAGATAAACCTTGTGTCCGTCCGTCGTGATCTGGACACGATTCTTGAGACGGCTTTCAAGATCCTTTATAAAAAGATGGGCGTATTCTGAATCCCTTCGCCCAACAAGAAAAGACGGGACAAGTTTCGTATCGGCGCACATTGCCGTCCATGTGTAAACATCTCCAAATCCTAATTCTCCCCTATGCTCTTTCGGCACGTTCTTTTCTTTGGAATAGCAGAAGGACCATATCTCATCACACTGGATACGCTTGCAGGGAAGATCACGGAGAGTCCTGTGCTGATATATCCAACAGGCCAGACCGACATCGACCAGCAGCTTTGTCACGGTGTTGATAGAGCAATCGGCCATGCGGGAAATGGCTCTCATGCTGTTACCCTCAACCAGCATACCGATGATTTGCGCTCTCTTTTCAATGCTCAGTTTGTTCATGGTGTTACCCTCTCAATCAATTTTGATTTTCTTTTAGCACACCATGCTTAACCTGTCAAGCATTATTTTCAGTTTGCTAATTTGCGCAAATTAGGGCTTGACAAGGATTATTTTCCGTGATAGGTGTCTGTCCCATGAATATTAGTGATTATAAAACTCCGGGACAATTGATCGAATTTCTGCTGGCTGAGCGTGGATGGACACAACGTCTGTTGGCCGTCATTCTTGGTGTAGATGAAACCGGAATTAACAAAATAATTGCCGGGAAAAAACCAGTTGATGCGGAAATGTCGATACTGCTTAGCGAGGTACTTGAAATCCCTCCTGAGAAATTTCTTGATCTTCAAATTAACTATGACCTTGCTAAGGCGAGAATTGTGGCCCGTCCCGATCCTGGCCGTGCCACCAGAGCGCATCTCTTTGGAGGACTGCCGGTGACGGAAATGATAAAACGCGGGTGGCTTGTTGCTGATGGCGTTCGCAACGTTTCACAAGTGGAATCAGCTTTAGTAAAGTTCTTTGGCGTAAATTCCATAAATGAGATCGAGATCCTTCCTCATGCACTAAAGAAAACACAAACTTTTAAGCCAGCTACCCCCGCTCAATTGGCATGGATTTATCGTGTTAAAGAGATATCCAGTGAAATGATCGTTGCAAAATATTCTCCAGCATCTATCCGTAATTCTTTAGATAAACTGAAAAATCTTCTTTCCTCTCCCGAGGAAGCGCGCAAGGTGCCTCGTATCCTTGCGGAGTGCGGGATAAGATATGTCATAGTTGAAACTCTATCATCAGCAAAAATAGACGGTGTTTGTTTCTGGTTAAATGATAAGTCTCCTGTGATTGGCATGTCTTTACGTCACGATCGAATTGACAATTTTTGGTTCGTCCTACGGCATGAAATGGAGCACGTTTTGCGGAACCATGGCAGAAAAACAATAATGCTGGATGTCGAACTTGAAGGGGAGCAGGCGGGTATCGGAAAGAACATATCGGAGGAAGAGCGTTTAGCAAATGAGGCCGCTACTGACTTTTGTATACCACGGGAAAGGATGGACAGCTTTATCGCCCGCAAATCGCCTTTCTTTTACGAGCGGGACATTCTTGGTTTAGCAAATACCCTGCAAATCCATCCCGGATTAATAGCAGGACAACTTCAATACCGAACCGGAAGATATGATCGATTTCGTCAACATTTAGTTAAAATTCGCTCTGCCGTTGCGCCGAGCGCAATGGTTGATGGATGGGGTGATGTTGCCCCGGTCGGATTTTAAGGAGGTCACAATGGCAACCAAACAAAGGTCGATGGAGATCGCAATCAGGCAGTACAAAAAAGAAACGGGAAAAACAGAAGTGGAAATGAAGGAAGTAGCCAAATTTGCAGTAGCAAAGATGGGCTGGAAACTTCCATCTCCTAAAGATCCACTTGACCGGCTCGCGTCAGAGTTTGCACAAGCAGCCCGTGATGAAATCCGGTATGATGGAAAGACTGGGCAACCATACCGCGCAAATCATGCCATTTCATATACATCTGGCTATGCGCAACTCCATTTGTGGATTGATATTGATGAGGCTGAACGAAAGCCAATGCTTAAAAGCTTGATAATGCGAAGGGAGCAGATGGTTGGCGACGGTCTTCAGCTTACCCTGGATGCAGATCACTGGAATAGCATACATCCGGCAGAAGAACCGATTCAAATTCCAATGGATTTCACTTATGATGTTGAAGAACGGAAAAATGCCCCGGCTGAATACAAGAAGGCCGGTTAATTTTCTGTTTTCTTCCATCTTGCCATAGCAGCAATTCTGGCAATATCCTTCCGCTGTTCTGGCGTAAGGCTTTCGGCTCTTGCCCTGCCGCCCTTCCTTCCTCCGAGCCGTCCCAACTCCACGGCGGCTTGGTTCTTTGCGGGCTTCTCTTCTGGCTGTGGTTCTTCGTTTGTCGCCTCATCGACGATGAACGCGGCCAGCTTATTCAATTCAGCGGGGGCTTTCTTTTTCATGGCCTAAGCGTAGCATAACCGCTCAAGCATTTCAAGGGGTCATTATTTCAAACTGAGACACTACCTCCTTTTGAGAAGCCTTGACCGATCTCCGGCGATGCGGTAAGGTACCGCCTCCAATGGATTCCATCGGCCGTTTTGAATAACCAAAGGGAGCGAAAATGACCTGGCGCGAGAGGATCGTCGATTTCTTCGGGCTTCGCAAAAGCATCGTGGCGCTGCTGTTCATGGCGGTCCTCGTCGGCCTCGGGGAAAAGATGGCCGAGCGGTTCCTGCCGATCTACCTCCTCGC
>CAILAO010000181.1 GCA_903832105.1 uncultured Pseudomonadota bacterium
AGACTTTTTCAGACGATTATTCGGATTTGGACGATCTTCGCTCGTGTACGATATATTATATGGTATGTCAACATCGAGCATGTTCGCCGAATGGCCGTCCATTAGCATCTTCATGTCTTCTGGGTCGGAAGAATCGCCACAACGTACGCGGCTACCTCCGAAATCAATGGTGTCTCCTCTTTTAGTTACAGGCTCGATAATCGAATCGGCGACTTTTTCTACATCAAAATCATCCGCATCTTTTTGTTCTCCGTAGCGATCAAAAATCTGACTGAGCTCCGGAGTGTCAAATCCGGTACTCCCAACATCGAAGTCCGGCATTTTTGACAACTCGCCCAGAAGACTGGCAAGCTTATCCATGTCCCATGCACCACTTACTTTATTTAAGGATATGTTGAGCGTTTTCTCCTGCTCTAGATCGAGATCCACAACCGAAACATCAACCTCCTTATAGCCTTTTTTGATTAAGATTTTGATTCTTTGATGACCTCCGACCAGATTCTTCGTGCGACGATTCCAGACTAGCGGCTCTACAAGCCCAAAACCATCGATACTCGCCTCGATCCTCTTATACGCCGGATCATTCGGCTGTAGGTCCTTGCGCGGATTGTACTGCGCCGGGTTTATCTCGCTTACCTTAATCTTCATTATCTCCATGATTTCCTCCTAATGCTTTGACGAAACCGCGGCTACCCGCAAACTGTGTTCCGGCACAGCACTTGCGAATAGCCGCTACCCTTTAACCACGACTACGACCGCATAGGTCTATCTACTTCAAGAATCTATTCGGTCTTACGGTATCTGCTAACTTCCACAAAGAACAGTTTACGCTAAAATTATTCTTTTTTAGTTAACGCTTGCTCTGAAAATATCTAACCACGGCTTCTTCGGCGGTACCAAAACTATAACTAGTAACATCTGCTATCCCTGAAAAACCTCGTTTCAGGATAATGTAGTTTTCGCTCTCAACGAAGGAATGTTCATAGCCGCCCGGCGCGCATCTTCGCCTAATACGATCCTCGGGGAGTTCCTTGTCAAAGACCGTAAATCCACATTTACTGCAGGTAAGAAACCTGCCCTTTTCCAATGTACTTATCTTCTCCCCCAGGGAAACCCCACCCAGCCAATACTCAAGCTTTTTACAACGCATGCCCTTGCCTTTATATTCCATAACGCATCCTCCTTTTATGTTTATTTTCGTTTGTTTTTAAAATACCGGATTACGGCATCTTCCGGTGTTTCGGGAGGGTCATAACTTACCACATCAACTGTTCCCGAGAACCCCCGCTTAAGAATAATGTAACACCAGCTTTCCATGAACACGTGGTCACGGTTACCTGCCACGCACTTCCTTTTTATTCTATCCTCCGGATCTTCCTTATCATAAACAGTAAACCCGCAAAACAGACAGGACAGTAGCTTTCCATGTTCGAGCGTTTTTAGCTTCTCTTCCAGCGGCATACCGCCAAGCCATTGTTCAAGCCTCTTACAGCGTACGGCTTTATTTCTCTCTTCCATATCTCCCCTCCCTTATTAAGACCGACTATCCCTCATGCAGAATGCCCTATACATTCAGCGATTGGACACATATAATATAGTTGCAAAAGGGGACACTTAACCATTGACGCGGAGAAAATCTAATGTCTATTGAGGCTATAAAATATGCGGCTAGGCAAATAAGCAAACACCTTGAGATGCTGGAGGATGAGTCTTACAAAAAGGCCAGGGTTGATAACTTTATCGACTGGCATAAATTAGTTACAAAAAGAATAGCTGAAAAAACCATCGGTTCTGAACCAAAAAACATCTTTTACAGCGCCACCGTCCCTCCTCTCCCCATTAAGGAACTTTTACCGAAAGGTTATCGCTGCGAACTTTGTGAAGAATGGGCCTATACTCCGGTTAAAATGGAATATCAAATCGTGATTGAAAAGATCGGCGACCAGCTCAATGGGGATAAGCTTACGCTTGAGAATGTTTTAGCGCATTTTAATTCCTTAAAGATATTCCGTTCATATATAACAACGGATACTATAAACAAATGGTATAATCCTGATCCTGAAATCAAAAAACTGCTTCGGCCAATTCCGAAACTCCTTAAACGCTATACTGCTAATGTTATTATTGTGGATAATAAAACCTCTTATGAAGATATACTTATTCAGCTTATTGTCTTGGCACTAAAGGATAAGTTCATAGAAATGGATGAGGGAGCCGTGGCATTATTCCGTTCCTACATTAAGAAAAAAATCGGGCTTACTAAATGCAGCAAACAATTCATAAAAGACCTTCTTTATCCTCAAAAAGACGTACCTACTAAAAGCCTCATCTCCGCAGGAATCATTCTATACCACCTTGTTCGTAACTATATAAGGCCGTACAATACATATACTTTTAAATTTTATCTAAAAAAAATAATTCAGGGATTGCACAAAGCGGAAAAACGCAAAGAAGTAACTATTGTTCCCATGGAATTTAAAACAACGCAACCAAAATCGCCCCGGGAAAATATGCCCATAGATGAAGATCGAACTACTATTACAGAAGAAGATGAAACTACACAGCTGGAATCGTCTTCTGAAGACAGATCCTTAGACGGGGAACCGGCTGACATGTCGCGTTTTCAAAATGGCCTAATCGAAACTATTAATAATTTTCAAATATTC
>CAILAO010000182.1 GCA_903832105.1 uncultured Pseudomonadota bacterium
AAAAATAGTCACCGCTGGCATGTGACCGCTTCGAACGGTTTTAGATGTCTTGAGGGATTTGGGTTTGGTCGTTTTGCTTTACACTATTGGCGAAAGTCCGGTTTTACTTATTCTTTGCAAAAAATTTCTTGTACGGTACACTCTTTGTGTTAAAGGGAATATCTCTGGTTGTCAAAGATCCCTTAAGTTTTGAGTTCAATTTGGTCATGCGAGAAAGTCCCCATGAAACTGGCTTCTATCCAACAAAAATCGTTGCTCGCCGTGTGTGTTTTTTTGTACGTGCTCGTCACATGTATGTACTTTTACCAGGGAGCTAATGTCAACGTAAACTCCCGTTTTGCACTAGCGCGGACCCTGGCAGAAGAAGGTTCGGTGTGGATCGACACTTACGCTTCCGCCACCGTTGACAAATCGTTTCTCAACGGTCACTATCTCTCTGACAAAGCTCCTGGGATATCCATATTGAGTGCTGCTGTTTTATTCTGCGCAAATCCCATCATAGACGCCATAACCGAAGACAAACACATCCGCGCTAACGCGCGCCTCTATCTTCTGCAATTCGTGTTTCTTGCGCTTTTTTCGGCATGGTGTATGGTTCTTTTTTTCCGGTGGATTTCTGAACTTCTGGGAGAAAAGAAAAAGATGCTTGCGTTCGCTCTCGCAACACTCGGATTTTCGTCCATCTTGGCTTTTCCTTATGCAACGCTTTTTTTCTCACACCAAATATCTGGCAATATTCTTTTTATGGCAGCGTACTATGTATTCCATCCCGACAAGCTGAGGTCATGGACGTCGCGACTTGGAGTGCTTTTCTTAATTGGGTGGGGAGCGACCATCGAATACCCTCCCGTGCCCATTTTGGGCTGCTTCTACGGAGTCCTTCTTTGGAGATTCTGGAAATCACGTCAGACAACACAATTGCGATGGTTCCCTGTTTTTCTGATCCCAGGAATTATCAACATCTCCATGTTCGCTGTTTACAACCTTGTGGCGTTCGGATCTCCTTTTGCCATCGGCTATCAACATCTTCACCTGGCTGGTTTTCAACAAGGCATGAGCGAGGGACTCATGGGAGTCAACTGGCCTAGTTTTGGAACAATGATGGCGCTTCTCTTCTCCACATTTCGGGGACTTTTCTACACTGATCCAGTCCTGCTCTGCGCGTTACCCGCTGTTTGGTTCGGCGCTAGAAAAAAAGAGCTTCGACCTCTTTGTTTTGTCTGTACCGCTGTGTTTTTGTATTTTTGGCTTTTAAATAGCGGTTATCACTTCTGGGCGGGTGGTGGATGTCTTGGTCCAAGGCACATGGTTGCAAGCGTTTTGTTTTTGTGGCTCGCTGTTGGTTTTTTACCTTCGCGTTGTCTCGAATTTCCTGGTTTCTGGGTACTGGCTTTTTCTTCTGCGATCTACATGCTCGCAGCAACATCGGTGACTCTCATCTTAGGGGAAAACATAGACAATCCTTTATGGGATTACGTTTTGCCTTTGTTTGCGACGGGCAACATGTCAATCTCGGCGTTTCCTATGTTTTCAGAAGATGTTCCTCGTTTTTCTGACACTTCTGCCTTTTATTTCGCTTCGTTCAATCTCGGCGAGTTGTTGTTTGGACTCACCGGTCGACAATCACTCCTTCCGCTTTGCTTATGGCAAATGTTTGTTTTTTGTTGCGGACTTGTTACAAATGGTGCATTGACGAGTTTCAAAAAGGTTTTAACTGATGGGGGCGGGCACTCAGAAAAAACTCAATGAAGGTAAAATCTTTTGCCTTGCTTTTTTATTACATAAAAACTGAAACCAACAATGATTGAGATTATTCGAGGTGCCCGTCCCCTTTAACAGTAGAAGGGTTGTTTTTATATGTTTCAAAACAAAAAACATTTCTCAGAATCTGATGCCCTGGATGATTGTAGCAATCAGTTTCTCCGTCAATATGCTGACGAAATTCAATTATTTGCCGAAGATTCTGGCCTGAGTTTCGCAGAGGTTTGGTATATAGGAAACAACGATACCAGCCAGATCAGGTCCGATATCTCTCCTCTATTTTCTTTCACGGATGATGATGTGACGCGTGGTACTGAAAAAGTCGCAGTACTCGAACCTCTTCGAGAGGTGATTGTCAAACAATATGGTGGAAAATGTGCCTATTGCGGAAAAGCAGAATCTGAAATTGCAATAGAGTCATCTCCGCAAAGCAAACGGCGCAAACTTGAATTGGATCATTTTCTTGTACCATTTTCTAGAAATGGACAGTTGATCATGGGTAGAAATCATTTTGATGAGAATATTCCAATTCTGAGTAATTGCGTTGTTGCCTGTCCTTCATGTAACAGTCGCAAGAAGGACAAAATCGTCACTGAATTCATGAAAGGCCGTTTTGATCGTCTTTTCGAGATATTGACGATAAATGCAGAGCTAACTCTAAAATTTCGAGAGACTTTCGGAGTGGTCGAACAGCGATTTGATGAGGACACTACTAGAAGGATTCTTCTCGAAAACTTGGGAATCGACGAAGAAAGAATTAAAATGGAATTTGGACGTCGTTACGGGGATGTAACTATAGAAGTTTCAATGGGAGATGAACCTTATATAATTGACAGAGATATTGTTTATGGTAGAAAAACGGCGATAGGCTATCATTTTAATATTATTTGGCACGGTGTTGACAACAGCCTAGACTGTTACGATCTCGAAGGTAATTTGAAGGAATTTAACGAGTACATTAAGGGTGAACCATCTGGAGATCCTTTCTCCGCTGCTAAATCTCTTAGAGACGAATGGAGAAAATGGCTGGATGAGAATGTTCCAGATGACAAGTTTAATGACGATTCTGAAGATCCTGAATTTGAATAGGCACTCATAACCTAGCTACCGCCAGATCACCGGTGCCACCCAAAAGGTCACAGCAAATGATCTGGCTAATCTTTACAAACGCGGCATCCTGATTCGAGAGGGCCAAACTCGATCAACGCGCTATTTTTTAACTGTTCTTGGAAAAGAACTCGCATA
>CAILAO010000183.1 GCA_903832105.1 uncultured Pseudomonadota bacterium
AGCCATAGAAACAACTGAGAAAACACGATTTGATCGGGCTCATTTCTTTGAATTCGGAGCTAACGCTCTCATTTTTGAAATTGTCTATTTTGTTCTTGATCGGGAATATAATACTTACATGGATATTCACCAAGAAATAATCTTTAAAGTTCATGAGTTGTTTGACAAAGCGGGAATAAAACTTAAGCCGAAGTAATGATGACCCGTAGATGAGAGAGGTGAAAAGTGGCTGTGAAAATAATCACTCGATGGATGGTTGTTATTTGCGGAACGTTCATTTTTTCAGAAGTGTCGAGCGCGAGTGTCTTTGATTACTTGAATGGCTATAATCTTGGCATCGATTCGATTAGTAGTTCTGATAACGTTCACGTTACATACGAAAGAGATTATTCTGGTGCGCCATCCAAAAATTGTTCAGTCAATGCGGACGACCAGACCAAGATGACTTGCAATGTTTATTTGCAGGGTGGGCGCGGAGGCGGATTTTTAAGTGAATATCTTAAAGGTTACGGAGTTTTCCTTCAGCAACCTTTCAAGAGACAGGGATTATACTATTTTGGCTATGATGTTGGGTTTGGACTAAGAGTCTTGAAGGGGGCTTTGAGTGAACGTGATGCAGAGGAAACGGCTCCGTTAACAAGCCTATCTTTCCAGATGTACGGAGTCGCGGCATATCCCTATATCCAGTTTGGCATTACTCCAGCACAAACCTGGCCTGACTTTTTAATCTCAATTGGCCCTGTAATACAGGCATTTATGGGGCAGGTATCGGTCAATGAAAGGCCTGAAACTGTTGCTATTGTTCAGGGAAGCAAACTCGCTAATCTCCTCAGTCTTCAGGGATTTCTTGGACTTGAGCTTGTTCTTTGGCGATTTGGTGAGGGGGCATTCTCACTTTTTTCAAATCGCTATCTTGTATCAAGCCGCGTTGAAAAGGGGGCGTTTTATCCAAAGGAAATCGATGGGATGTCTCACTTTTCCGCGACATTCCAAAATAGCGTTTATGGTATGAAACTTCTTTTAAATTGGCCCTAAGATTTTTTAAAGCGTATGAGAGGCCACGCAATTGTGACAATGACGGCGGCCACAAGACTAATGAACTGTGATGTCGAAAGGAGGTTTTGCAAGACCCACCCTCGATAGTCGTCACGATAGAATTCAATCACGAAACGGAACGCGGAATATCCAAAAATTCCCAAAAATCCAATATCACCCGCTTTCCATCTTTTAGATGATAATGCGATTATTAAAACGACACCAAAAAGTCCAGCAAAAATCGACTCGATCAATTGAACAGGGACACGTGTGATCTCCAGTATTGACTGCTGAATTCCAAGCCGAAAATTTTGACGAATGGGAACGCCATAACAACAACCGTTTAGAAAACACCCAATCCGCCCGAAGAAAAGACCGATAAAACCAGATGGAATTGAAAGATCTAAAATCCGTAGAAGCGATAGCTTACGAAGAAAGACGAAAATAATTCCAACCACAAAAGCAGAAATGGCGCCGCCAAAAAAAGTCATGGGACCGAACGAAAACATCGCAGAGACAATATGCGTGAGGCCATCGATCTCCGGCTGTTCAATAATAATAGATAGGAGACGTGATCCCAGAAAGCCTGAAATATAGGTTACAACAAATAAAGTAGAAAGGATCCTTTCAGGGATTGGAGCGTCTAGGCTGCGGTTTGATCGGATGAGGGCATAAAAGGCAACGATGGCGCCGATAGCATAAAAGACATGCCATGAGGGAATTTGAAGGCTTCCGATAGTGAGTAGGATTGGGCGCATATTTAACCGACCGAGCAATTGTTTAATATTGTCAGCATGGGCTGAGCAAAAACCGTTCCAAATAAAAAAATCATGAGTACGGTGCCAATAAGTATGTAAGAAAAAAACCGATCTTTTTTAGGTTCAATCTCCGGATAAATTTTTTGTGTGGAGTGGTCTATGTGCTTCGAACCATAGATTCGGAGCATAATTGATAGTGATATAAAAAGTGAAAGTAAACTACCCATGATCATCAGGAAAATTGGAAAATACGTGTTTTGCTTGATCAACTGAGCGATTAAAAACCATCTTGCGGAAAATCCGATGGTCGAGGGAAAGCCGGAGAAACTCAACAGCACAAGCGAAAATAGGCCGCAAATTAGCGGATTCTTTTCGACAAGACCCCTTATTGCGTCGAGATTAGGATCTATTCTTTTCTCACCCTCAAGCCACATGAGAAAAGAAAGAGTGCCAAGGGAAAAAAGCAAATGAGCTATTAGCCAGAAGAAGGCATGCCCGCCGAGGGAAGCTTTGTGAACGAGACTTAGTGCAAAAAGAACATAACCCAAGTGGGCAATGAAAAAATACGCCAAAAGGCGCTTTAGGCTTTTTTGCACATAAGACAAAAATATTCCTAAAAGGATACTTGAGGACGATACGAGTAGAATAAACGGATATAAGATTTGGTCAGCGCGAGAAAGATCTGATAAAAAAAGCTTTAAAAAAACCAAGAAATACATTGCGCTAGAGGAAAATAGAATTAGAAAAGACGTTAATACCATTTCACCTTCAAAGAGATCTGGAATCCACATGTGAAACGGAATAGCACCCAGTTTTGTGGCGACACCGCTTAAAACTAAAATGAGTCCTAAAGAGAGCAAGGCTCCTTTGGGAGAGAGAGCCTCACTTGAGAAAAATAGGCCCATATCAGACATGAATAACGTATTGGTTTTCCAAAAAATTAGGGCGCACCCCATGAAAAACAGGGCTGAGCCAAGAAGGTTGAGAACAATAAACTTAATCGTACTTTCAAATTCACTTTTAAAGCTTTTGGATCTGGCGATTAGAAGAAATACACCAACATCAAAGAGCAGAAACCCAAACCCCATCACCGCCATATTTTGGCTGGATAAAGCAGTCAGAGAGCCAAGGGCGATCAGTATGAACCAGGATAAAACTGGGAGTGAAAAAAACGTTTTTGCCTTTTTAAGATAGACAATAAAAAATGCTGTGAATAAAAAAATGGAAAGGAGTAAGAGTTGACCGATAAAAATCAATAAGTCCCCCACTTTCATCGGGAATAAAAGAAAGAAGAAGTTAGGGACAAAATCAATCAACGGGTGATCCGATGTGGAAATCAAGCGGCTAAACTCCTGTTCACCAAAAAGGGAGCCTATGAGGAGCGATAACATACAAAGAATTCCAATGATCGCGACTGTTGCATAACGATGAAGACAACCTGTCAACCTGAAGCTCACAAATCCACCAAAAAAAATAAACGGACGGTAAAAAACATCCAGGAATTTAAAAATGGACGAGTTGCTACGGTATAAACAAAAATCTTCGATTTTTTGCGCGATTCTTCGTACCATAAAGTTTTTATCCTCGAAAATTTCTCAAGCATTCTGTGCCGAAGGTCTTATGTGTTTTAAAAAGCGAAAAACTTGCATGCCACCCAATTAAAAGAGTAGCCATTGCCATAATGACAGCAAAAACAGAGAGGATTTCGCCCTGACTTATCAGAGTCGCTGTATCTTCGATTGTTATAATGGTTGAAAAAACCAGCCCACTTCCTTGAAAAATCAGGAGAAGACCAGTAAAAACAGAAATTAGATTTCGGCGGAAAAGAAGATTCAATAACCCGAAGAAAAAGAATGTTATACAAGAAACAAATAGAACGGAATCTGATGTGCTTGATGTTGACAGTCCGTTCATAATGTCTCTCAAAACTAGTGTGCCAAAAAGGGAAAAACCTATAAGAACAATTGACAAAACAGCAAATTCTAGGATTGATATCTCGAACAGTTGAAAGGGACGATCTTTTTGGAGTGAGGCGTGTTTTATCTCTGGATAACGCTTATCAGTCAAATATATGAGTCGTAAAATGATCAGCACTAGTAGGGCCTCGAAAGCTGCCAGAAAAAAAAGCCCTCCAAGTGCGTAGAATAGTGAAAGTGAGAGCGTAGAAAAAAGGAAAAAAACAGAAAAAACTCCGATTCGTCGACAAAATAGGCTCCACAAAGGAAAAGCAGCAGCAAATCCAAGGCATGTCAAAACGATAAAGGTGATATACGGATTCACTTGGTTCATATATATAATCCCCTTATAATGGGCAAGTCGCCGGGTTAATGTCGGTTTCTAAAAAAGGAAATAGCTGCATGATAACCTCAAATAATAGCCAAGTGTTAGTTGTTGGGGGTGGTACGTTTGGTACGTGTCTAGCCCAACATTTAGCAGAAAAAGGGAGTTTTGTTACCATATATTCCAATTCAAATGAGGTTGTGCAGTGCATCAACGATAATCATAGAAATCCAAAATATCTATCTCACGTTATCTTATCACAAAGAGTTTCCGCAACTGAACAAGTGACTTCAGAGCTTGCTGAGAACATTTCCGTTGTTGTTATGGCCGTTCCAACACAGTTTATGCGAGGCGAATTGAAAAAAATTGCTCCTGTTCTTTCAAAATGCCTTGACCAAGGGAGACTTTTCGTTTGTGCAGCGAAGGGAATTGAAATTGAGTCAAGAAAACTGCCGGGTGACGTTATTCGGGATCTTTTCGGTGATAAAATTGCGGACGACGCTGTATTTCTTTCAGGACCAAGTTTCGCATCGGAAATTGCCGAAAGGGAGCCAACTTGTGTCACAGTGGCTTCAAAGAATCATTTCCAGTGTTCGAAAGCACAGGAAATCTTTCATGCCGCGCATTTTAGGGTTTACACATGCAGTGACCCTATCGGACTTGAGGTTGCGGGTGCATTGAAAAATGTGATAGCCATTGCCGCTGGGGCTTGTGCGGGACTTGGTTTTGCAATGAATAGCCGTGCCGCGTTTATCACGCGAGGGCTTGCTGAAATAACTCGTATAGGCGTCGCGATGGGAGCAGATCCCTTAACATTCAACGGGCTTGCTGGAGTGGGAGATTTGTTTTTATCGTGTACATCAGAAAAAAGCCGAAATTTCACTGTTGGATTTCGGTTAGGAAAGGGTGAGCAGCTCGAACAGATTTTAAGTAGCTTGGGGACGGTTGCTGAGGGCGTCGCAACCACAAAAGCAGCGTATCAACTTGGTAGGGATCTTAACGTCTCAATACCCATAACAGAAGAGGTTTATAAGGTTCTTTATCAGGGAAAAGCGATGACGAAAGCAGTTGTTGATTTGTTAACAAGAGATGCGAAACCAGAGCTTGATATCAAGAGGTGATCGTCGTTACTCCGAATTTTTAATAAAAACACGTAAAGCTATCGTTTGGGGTGTTTTAATAACCACATATAAAGATTGAGAAAAAATCGTTCTTACCACACTTTTGGTAAAACACAGCGCATCATTGCCTAAAGTCAACAGATTAGGTTCCGACAAGTTACCCGAGAGGTAAGTGACATCGCCGGCTACTCATCCCATTATGGGCCCATTTCGGGGACCGGTTTTTTGGTCAGGTTACAAGAGGTGCCTGATTAGTCTACGATTACAGGGAGGTAAGAATGCGCTACTCGTCTTTTCAAAGATGTTGGGGGGGGTGGAAAAAATCTTTTGGTATGGGTTTGTTCATCGGAGCCTCGCTTATTTATGCTGGCGTAGCGCTCGGAGCGTGGATATCCGTTTCGGATGCTTCGTCTGCCCAAAATGCTAAGCAGTCTTATGGATTTTCAATCGAGAAATCTGACGCTCAATCGACCATAGTGAAGTTTTCGGTCACCGGATTAAATTCGGATCCTGTGACGATCGATGATCAAGAATATATCCATCTTTCGATTCCAGAGCTCTCTTTGACTGATGAGAAAGGTTATCCCGAAGTTCCCAGGTTCAGTAGAAACATTCTTGTGCCTTCTGGTGGGGTCCCAGAACTTACGATTCTTAGTGTTTCTGAATCCGCGTTGGAGTTAGGAACGATCTCTCCCAGCAAAGGATCCATCATGAGAGATGTCAATCCGGCGGACGTTCCGTATACATTCTCGAGTTTTTACTCAGGCGTAGATACCTACCCGACGGAAGTTGCACACATTGGGCAACCTTTTATCATGCGGAACGTGAAGGGTGTGACCCTTGAAATATTCCCTGTTCGTTATAATCGGCTTACGGGAATAGCTTCTGTTGTGAAGGAAATGGTCGTTGAGATAAGGACCCCGATTCAAAAAGGCGCTTCTAGTTCATTCTTCGACAATTCCAAGAGCGTGGATGATGGGTTTCTCTCAGTCTACGGAAATCGCTTCTCTAACTTTGCAGCAGCGATTGACTCGAAAGACATCAATCCAACGCATTTCATTAAAGATCAAGGTAGGGTCCTTGTGGTCTCCCATGAAAGCTTCGTTGAGGCCTTGGCTCCATGGATTAGCTGGAAGAGACAAAAAGGCCTGATTGTGAAAGTCGTCACGCTTGCAGAAACTGGCTCAACTGCGCAAAGCATAAAAGCCTATGTTCAAAATGAGTTTGATAAAAATGGGATTAGCTACGTAGTGTTGGTGGGTGATGCTGAGTTTGTTCCTTTCTTCCCAGGAACAGCCGGAAACGCGAGCAAAAATGAAGCTGACCCTATGTATGGCCTAGTGGCCGGTAATGATAATTATCCAGATCTTTTCGTCTCTCGAATGTCGGTGAAAACCGTTGCCGATGTTGAAAACATTATCACGAGATCAATTAATTACGAAATGCGTCCGGAGCTTGACGGGGACTGGTATGCTAAGGCCACTGGTATTGCAAGTGCTGAAGGAGATCCGACGGATTATGCGCGAGCAGAAGAGTTAAGAGTCATGCTCGAAAAATGGCACTATACACTTGTTGACAAAGTTTACGACCCAGGAGCGAAGCCTGAACAGCTAAGTCAAGCTCTCAATTCAGGGCGGAGTTTCGTAAACTATATCGGCCATGGTTCGAAAACCTCGTGGGGGACAACTGGCTTTTCAAATTCGGATATCGATCAGTTACAAAACGGAAATAAGCTGCCATTTATTGTCAGTGTTGCTTGTGTCAATGGTGATTTCGGGGCCGGATCCGACGCCTTTGCTGAAAGATGGCTGAAAGCTGGTTCTGCCGCGAGTCCCAAAGGGGCTTTGGCGGTCTATGCATCGTCGACAAACCAATCATGGGTTCCTCCAACCGTCGGTCAAAAGGAAATTGTGAATATTCTCACTAAAAAACAAGCCACCACGGTAGGGGGACTATTCTTTAATGGAGTTGTGGCTGTGCTAGAAGATAACTCATCGACAGCAGCGCAAACCTTCCAAACGTGGCATATCTTTGGTGATGCAACGATTCAAGTCAGAACGGAAAAACCTAAACCAATTAGGGCTGATGTTCCCGAAGCCATAAGTGTTGGACAGGGAGATCTTGCGATCAAGGTTTATGAGAAAGACATTGCTCTTGGCATCGTTCAGAACAATAAACTTATCGGTCGTGGGTTGGCTGATGGGGCAGGTAACATTAAAATTACGTGGCTCGATTCGGCGGTGACCGGAGAGGCGATGTTAACATTCTCCGGCTTCGATAAAGTTCCATTCGTGAAGAACGTTAAGGTGCGCTAAGGAAGTATTTTAAAAATCTAGACTAAAAAGGGGGCTGAAACAGCCCCTTTTTTTATGTAAAAATATTGCTTGTGTTCTATCGTAGACCATCCTAAAACTTATTTATGAGTTGGATTCGCGGCATCATCCATAATTCTTACGTGGTAAAAACTTTTAAATGGTTACTTAAACCCTGGGTTAAGCCACGGGTTTTTGGACGAGATGGGGACGTTATTGCCCTGGCATATCAAATGATTTTGGGGCGTCTTCCTGATGACGATGGTTTGAAGCACTATTCGGAGATGCTTAGGAGGGGAGATATTACGCAGAGTGGAATATTTGAAGCTCTTTTTTCTTCAAACGAGTTCTTAACAAAGCCATATTTTGATTCCACGAAGGCTCTGCATGCGAGTCGTGTTCAATTTATAAAATCTCTGCCAAAGGCTGAACTTATTTTGGATCTAGGAGGGGTGTCGGTCGGCTCGCCCGATGGGGCTTTAATAACTATGGGATACCCATATCAGTTTAAAAAGCTGACCATCGTGGACTTACCTTCAGACGACAGACACACCTACTACCGCGATTTAGATCGCGCTGAACAAGTTGATACGTCTCATGGTAAAGTGGAGTACGTCTATCACTGTATGAGTGATCTGGAAAGGTACCCCGACAATTGTTTTGATCTGGTATTCAGCGGAGAAACAATTGAACACATAAGCGAAATACAAGCTGATAAAGTCCTGAAAAACGCATTTCGCATTTTAAAGCCGGGTGGTTGGTTTTGTCTGGATACACCAAATAGAAAAGCAACAAAAATGCACAATGTCGGACTCACTAATCCTGATCATAAAATCGAATATACCCACGCTAAGCTACGCCAAAAGATTCTTGCCGCTGGATTCCAAATCAAGGAACAAAAAGGCCTCACGTATCTTGGTAACAACTTAAATCCATGGGCTTTACGCTTTAGCTATAAAGAACTTTCCAAACATGCGGGCATCTTTTCTGATATTGAAAACTGTTATCTACTTGCCTATGTATGTCAAAAACCAGATTAACTGGCTTTTTTCTTTTGAGGATTTTCTGAAGGCTTCTCTAAATTGTCTTTTATTACAGGTTCGCTAACAAATAGGGGTTTCTTTTGCTCGGTTTCCTCGGCAAATATATTGAAAAGATTGCCGTCTTTGAGATCCCCAGGGCTTCCAAGATCGTCTGGTGTTTCAACGCGGCCAAGTCCACGTTTTGCTTTCTCGAACTTATTATCATAAATAAGCGCCTTACCGTAGAAGGTCTTAGCCTTTTCTGGCAAACCAAGCTTTTCATAGGTATGCCCAACGTTAAAGAGGACTTTTGAATTGTGCGGATCAATTCTTAAAGCCATCATAAATTTTTTTAAACCCTCTTTTGTCATCCCCTGACGTACGTAAGCAAGACCGAGTGAATTGATGGTACTTATGTCGTCGCGATCGAGATCAAGAGCCTTTTGAAAGTTTTTCATCGCCTTCTTAAACTCTTTCTTTTCCATATAGACAGTGCCAAGACCTCTATAGGCTTCAGCAAGAACTGGAGAGAGGCGGATCGTCAAACTAAAGAACTCCTGCGATTTGTCATGGTTCCCCAACTCAAGATGAGAAGCGGCAAGAATAAGGGTGTAGCGAGGGTTGTCGGGACTTAAAGTATGGATCGCGGAGGCTGTTTTAATGAGGCTCCCTAGGTCATTTATTGCTTGATAGATCTTGATCATTTCACGGTAGAGAGCGACATAATCAGGATTTATGTCGATTGCTCCATGGAGAAGTTTTAAGGCAAGATCTGTTTTACCGGATGCATGAGCGATTTTGGCAAGTCCACAAACTGCTCGCGCAGAGTTGGGTGACATCTGCTGCGCATTTTGAAAAAAGACACCTGACTCTTTATAATTGCCTTTATCAAATTCTTCTTCTCCTAAGTCTAGAAGACCCGAAACGAGGCTGGGGTGGACCTTTGATTTGACGATGTAAAAAATCTGTGAGCAAAAATCTTCATATGAAAACGGCTTGAGTAGATATCCGTTGATTCCGACCTCGGATGCGAGGACGATGTCTTTTTTGAGGTTTTCGACTGACAGGAGTAAAAATGGGGTTTCGGAGTAGTTTTTGTCTTTTCTAAGATCTCGGCAGAAGTGTAAGCCGTTTTGTTCCGATAAATTCCATTCGGTAATAAAAATACCAATCTTGGTCGTCAACATTTCTCGCTTTGCTTCTGCAGTCGTGCTACAGGCTTTGATGTTTTTTACTTTTAAGTTAAAAAGAAACTGTTTAATTGAAGTTCGATAGTTCGCCTTAGGTTCGATGATTAGAACGTAGCGATTATCCAGAAACTCAGCTAGCTCTGTAACAAGATTATTCATCAAGATCCTTTTTCGGGCGCAAGTAATTCTGTTGTCAGATGGAGTGATCCGAAACCCCCGCGCCTCTTCGAGTCTTGTCGGTATTTTTTCACAATACTTAAGCTTCAAGCTTATGATATAATTTCAACATCCGAGTCAGAAAGTCTGATATATTTAATGATATTCTCAAGTTGAATGCTGTTCGGAAGTGGGTTGTTGTTGAGATGAAAGTACTTCACATAGACACAGAGATTTCGTGGGGAGGGGGGCAAAACCAGCTCTCTCTCTTATTAAAAGGTCTTAATCAGGTTAATGTCGAAAACTATGTCGCTGCAAAACCGCGAAGTAAAATCGCAGCGTCTATGGAATCAGTGGCAAAAGGGGTGCTTTTACTCCCGTTTCTTGGTGAACTAGATTTATTTTCGGCATTCGTCCTAGCACAGTACGTAAAAAAACACAGAATAGAAATTATTTCATGTCACACGGGACATGCTCATACCATGGGTCTCATCGTAAAAAAACTTGTGCCAAGCATTAAACTAATTATTCATCGACGTGTGGCTTTTAACGTCCCCCGAAATTTTTTCAGTCGCCGGAAGTATCTGTCAATCCGTATTGACGGATATATAGCCGTTTGTGAGGCGATTAGACAAAATTTAATTAAATATGGTGTTCCAAAAGAAAAAATCGACCTCATCCCTAGTACCATCGATGAATCCTTTTTTTTAGCGCTCGATGACCAAAGTCTTAAAATCGAGCTTGCCCGGCAGTATCAGTTTGATCCGAATGCAACAATCATTTTGTCAGCGAGTAGGCTTACTAAAGAAAAAGGGATAGAAACTCTTCTCGATGCATGCCGTCGATTAAAAGAGACGAGTGAGAAATTTCATTGCCTGATTGTTGGAAAGGGCGATCTTCAAGAGTCACTGGAAAAAAAGGCTTCCGACTGGGGGTTGTCTAAGACGGTTTCTTTCCTGGGTTTTCGCCGGGATGTTGTCAAGATTATGCAAGTGGCAGATATTTTTGTTCTGCCGTCTTTTATGGAGGGTCGGGGAACAAGTTTGTTGGAAGCCCTTTACACTGGTTGCTATTTGGTCGGCTCCAACGTTGGGGGAATTCCAGAGATTATTAAAAATCAAAATGTTGGACGGCTTTTTCCTCCAGGTGATGCCGCGTCTCTTGCGACGACGATAAACCAAGCAATAGAACTCAGACCATCGAAGGAACATCTACGGGAATTAGGTCGCGAAATTGCAAAAGATCACTCGCTCGAAAAGTCAATACAGAAGCATCTTGAGTTATACAAGAAGGTTTTAGATGCAAAAACCTAACTTCTTTTGATTCCAGCATAATGAATGCGTTTCGGAGTATCAGCGTCTTTTCCGAGACGCCGTCTACGATCAGCCTCATAGTCGGTGTAGTTTCCATCAAACCAGACCATCTTGCTGTCACCTTCAAACGCCAAAATATGGGTTGCGATGCGGTCCAGGAACCAGCGATCGTGGCTAATGATGACAGCACACCCGGCAAAATTAGATAGGGCTTCTTCGAGGGCGCGAAGCGTGTTTACATCGAGATCATTAGTTGGTTCGTCGAGAAGGAGGACATTAACCCCCTCTTTGAGAAGAAGTGCAAGCTGGACCCTGTTGCGCTCCCCCCCCGAAAGAATTCCGACCTTCTTTTGCTGGTCAGGACCTGAAAAGTTGAATCGACCCACATAGGCTCTTGAGTTGACTTCCCGCTTCCCCAACATGACGGTTTCGCGTCCGCCAGAGATAACTTCCCAAACGGTTTTTTCCGGAAGTAAAACGGATCTTAATTGATCCATGTAACCGAGACTAACAGTTTCACCTAAGCGAATCGTGCCTTTATCAGGTTTTTCAAGTGCGGTGATAAGTCTAAATAGGGTCGTTTTCCCGGCGCCGTTTGCGCCGATGACACCAATGATTCCGCCAGGGGGAAGTTTGAACGAGAAGTTTTCAAAAAGAAGCTTCTCACCATATGATTTCGATATTCCTTCCGCTTCAACAACAATATCTCCAAGTCTTGGACCGGGCGGGATGAAGAGCTGAAGATCTTCATCAAGTTTTTCGTGTTCTTGTCTAAGGAGGTTCTCGTAGGCCGTGATTCTGGCTTTGCTCTTAGCATGACGTGCTTTAGGAGACATCCTAATCCATTCAAGTTCACGCTGAAGGGTTTTTTGCCTTTTATCTTCACCTTTAGCTTCAACCTGAAGACGCCGATCTTTTTGTTCGAGCCATGAGGAATAGTTTCCTTTCCAGGGAATTCCATGACCGCGGTCAAGTTCCAAAATCCAACCAGCAACGTTGTCCAAGAAATAACGATCGTGGGTTACCGCGATCACGGTACCTTCATATTTTTGCAGATGGTGCTCAAGCCATTGGACAGATTCTGCATCAAGATGGTTTGTGGGTTCATCTAAAAGAAGAATATCAGGTTCTTTAATTAAGAGCCTGCATAGGGCAACGCGCCGTCTTTCTCCACCGGAAAGTATCGAAACATTAACATCGGGGGGTGGACAGCGTAAGGCTTCCATCGCAAAGTTAAGGCGATCATCCAAGGTCCAAGCATCCAGCTCGTCTAGTTTTGTTTGCACTTCGGTTTGACGGGTGATTAGTTTGTCCATTTCCCCTGGATCAAGATCTTCGCCAAAACGAGCATTGATACTCTCGAATTCCTTAAGCAGCGAAACCACGTCACCCGCGCCTTCTTCGACCACTTCGCGAACTGTTTTGGAGTCATCTAGGGCTGGTTCTTGTTCGAGAAGACCGATGGAATAGCCTTCAGAGTGGACAACCTCGCCATTATATTCCTTTTCGGCACCCGATATAATGCGAAGAAGGGTGCTTTTTCCCGAGCCGTTCAGACCAAGAACTCCGATCTTTGCCCCATAGAAGAAAGAAAGAGAAATATCCTTAATAATTTGCTTTCCCGATGGAACTACTTTATTGACTCTCACCATTGAGAAGATAATTTTGTTGTCGTTCATGAAGGGTACTTTCTATAAAGGTTATGGAATTTTTGGCCAATCCGCAAAAGGATAAGGCTTTTCATTGGCGTTGAAGGTTACATAGAGCATGATTTGATAGCAAAAAGAGGCAAGTTCTTTTCCGAGTTTCAAGAGATGGTCGTTCAGTTTTGCGTTAACGAGTAGGTAAACAAATTGAAAAATAACGACGACACCAGCGACCATTTCTGCGACACCCCAAATGAAGGCGAAAAGTAAAATAAAAAGACCGCGAATCCAAGTGTTACTTGATTTTAGATTTTCTTTAATAGCTTGTTGGTCCATAATAAATTCTCCCAAAATGGCCTAAAGTGGCCTGAAGTGGACACCATACTTAATTCGCTTCGACATAGCAATTAGACTTTGCTACCATATTATCCAAGCCTAATTTTGGGACAACTTCTCAATTTCCTTAAGGAGATCGCCTATGCCCAGGACTCATATTGCCCCTAATGCGGTTCATGAAGAGTTGAAGAAGTGCATGCTGGCTGATGGTTTTGATTTTGTGTTGGATCTTGAAAAGAGCTCCGGAAGCTATCTTCATTGCGCCAGAACTGGAAAGCGATATCTTGATTTCTTCACTTTTTTTGGGAGTCTTCCTGTCGGGTTTAATCACCCCAAACTTCTGACAAAGGATGTTCAGGAACTTTTAGGGCATGTGGCGACGCATAAACCATCTAACTCAGATCTATATACGACGCACATGGCAGAGTTTGTTAAGGCCTTTCGCGAAAAAGCGATGCCAAAAAGCTTTAAATATGCCTTTTTTATCTCCGGTGGTGCCCTTGCTGTCGAAAATGCTTTAAAAACCGCCTTTGACTATAAAGTTAAACGCAACTTTGCAAAAGGTGCCACACGAGAAATCGGCACGAAAATCGCACACTTCAAAGCGGCATTTCACGGACGTTCAGGCTATACTTTATCTCTTACAAATACTCTTCCAGATAAAATTGCCTACTTTCCAAAGTTTAACTGGCCACGTTTTGAGACCCCCGGTATTTCCTTTCCTCTGACGAAAGAAAAACTTCATGAGGTTGAAAAGGAAGAAAAAAGGATTTTAAGTCAAATAAGATGGCATGGTGAGCATGATGGAGAAGACATTGCTGCCATTATCCTAGAGCCTATTCAGGCCGAAGGAGGCGATATTCACTTTCGCAAGGAATTCTTGCAAGGGCTTCGAGAACTTTGCGATACCTACGATTGGCTTCTCATTTTTGACGAGGTTCAGACGGGTTTCGGTCTTACGGGCAAGATGTGGGCGTTTGAACACTTTGGAGTAGAGCCGGACATCGTTTGTTTCGGAAAGAAATCGCAAATTTGCGGTATTATGTGCCGTGACACCATAGATCGTGTTCCTGACAATGTGTTTCACGTTTCAAGCCGTATTAATTCGACCTGGGGCGGTAACCTTATTGACATGGTCAGAAGCCGTCTCTACCTTGAGATCATGAACGAGGAAAAGATGGTCGAAAATGCCGCAAAGCAAGGGAAAAAGCTGCTTTCTGGTTTTGAAAAATTGGAAGCCGAATTTCCTAAACTAATCTACAATGCGAGAGGACGCGGACTGATGTGCGCCTTTACATTTAAGGACCCAGCGCATCGGGGTTCTTTTTTGCAAATCACGCGAGAAAAAGGCCTATTGATTTTACCGTGTGGACCAGCATCAATCAGGGCAAGGCCCCCACTCAATATTTCCGCAAAAGAAATTGAAGAGGGTCTTGGATACATTAAATTGGCACTTTCGGAAATTCGGTGAACATGGGTAGGTTTTATGTGGGCTGATGAGTTATTTGTTAAGAGAGGGAAATACTGATGCGATTACTTAGTTTTGTAAAAGGATTCACAACGAATTCATCCGGAAGCTATCAATGGGCCTCTCCTGATTCAGCAAAATCGGGGCAAAGCTCCACAACGCTGTCTCCCGAAGGCGCATCTCCTGTTGGCGGCGGAAAAAGCCTGAAAGACATGCCTGTGGGAACGACAATTACAGTCCTCCCCATTCAGGTTAATAATGCCAACGGTCTTGCCAATACTCAGTTTAGCCAAGTCAAAAACCAAGGCATGGGTAACGTTGTGATGTTGGCACTAAGTGTGATCGTGGGGCTTGCCGCCCTGGCCTTAATAGTGAAAAGAGCGCTCAAAGGGTCGATTGACAGTCATCCAAAACCATCTAAAAAAAATGAAACGTGAGTTAGCTGGCGATGCTCCTTATTAGAGAAGAAGATTTCGGCGGTTTTGTTTTTAACACGAGAAATGGAAGTCGTGTTTCGCTTGATGATGAGGGATTTAAGGCGTTTGAAACACTCGTTAGTGATCGGAAAAAGTTGAGGGATGAAGAAGTTGCTTTTTTGGAGGGTATTTGTGGTCGGTTGGAGCTAGCAAAAAAGGAACATTTTTCACTTATTAACGTGCCTAAAAAGACGACTAAGGCATATCCTTTCGAAGTCTATAGAAGCCCCGTCCTTCTTGATCTTCAAATAACAACGAGATGCAACCTTTTTTGCCCGCATTGTTATGTTAATAGCTCAGCATCAGGGCAAGATGCAAGTCTTGAAGATATCACTAAGGTCTTTGATCAAGCCCAAGAAGCTGGAGTTTTCGAAATTGCCCTGGGTGGCGGCGAACCAACGCTTCACCCCCATTTTGAAACGATTTTGAAAGAATGCGACCGGAGACATATTGTACCAAATTTAGCAACCAATGGATGTGACTTATCGAATGCGCACATCAAAGCGATGAAGCGCTATTGTGGTGCAGTTGCCTTGAGTCTCGAACATCTTGGGGTCAAGTTTGAGAAAAGACGAGGCTATGCATTTAGTCAGTTTCTGGATTCGGTACAACGTTTAAAAAGAGAAAACATACAGGTTGTTTTTCAGGTTACAGTAAGTCAGTCGAATTTGAGTGAACTTGCTGACATCGCGAAATTTCTCGTAACCTTTGAACCATACGGGATTGTCTTTTTAACTTTTAAGCCGGTAGGGCGCGCGATTTGTTACGATACACCGCTTTCAAAGGTTGATATTCACGAAATTGTACCGGTGATTAAGGCGTGTTTTTTCTTTTTGGAGGGAAAAACAAAGGTTGGATATGATTGTTGTCTTGCCAATGCCCTAATAGGAACCGGTGTTTCTAACGATTGCGAGATTCAAGGTTGCTCTGCATTGAGAACAAGCATTGCTGTAAACTGGAATCTGGATATTGTGCCGTGCAGCTTCAGCGCGCAAGTCGTCGGAAACTTAAATCAGACGAAGTTGATAGATGTGTGGAATGGTGATCAGGCAGCACTGTTTCGGGAGCGATTTCAAAGTAAAGTGGAGTCGCAGGATCGTTGCAAGTCCTGCACTTTTAAGTGGACTTGTTTAGGCGGCTGTCCAGAGTTTAATTTAGTGTCGTGTACAAAATCTTAAGAGAGGTAGGATGCGATGTATAATGTTTTGATGCTTGGGATTGTAAGTTTTTTTACTGACATCAGTTCGGCGATGATTTTTCCGTTAATACCGACTTTTTTAATTGAGACGTTAAAGGCGAGTCCGATCTTATTGGGCACGATTGAAGGTGTCGCGGAAAGCTCGATGAGCATACTGAAGGTCGTTTTTGGTTATTACTCGGATAAGCTTGAGAAGAGAAAGATTTTTGCAACAGCTGGATATACAACATCGGCCTTAGGCAAGATGCTTCTTGCGATTTCAGCGACTTGGACGGGAGTCTTGTTTTCGAGAACCTTGGACAAGCTGGGTAAAACGATCCGAACAGCTCCCCGTGATGCAATTATTGTTGAAAGTGTCGACAAAAGTCGTAAGGGCGCCGCATTCGGTTTACATCGAGCCTTGGATACTCTCGGGTCTGTGCTAGGTGTTGCTATTGCAGCTTATGTATTATGGCAATCTCCGGACAATATCCGTTTGGTCTTCTACTGGGCAGTGATCCCAGCCGTCATTTCAGTCACAGTCATGTTTGTTGTCGTGCGTGATAAAAAAAGGGTGTCAACGGATCCCGTGAAGGAGAAGCCAAAATTAAACTTAAAATGGAGCGTACTTCCTAGAGATCTGAAAATATTTTTAGGTATTTCTTTTGTTTTTGCTCTTGGAAATTCGTCGACGCTATTTTTAATTCTAAAAGCAGGCGATATGGGTTTCCTTCCCCTCTACATCGTTCTTCTGTATGGTGTTTACAATGTCTCGCATGCCCTTCTCTCATATCCAGCCTCGAAGCTTTCCGACAGAATTGGCCGAAAAAATCTGTTAGTTGCCGGATATTTTCTTTTTGGAATAGTTTATCTAACATTCGCTCTTGTAGAGTCAGCCTCTCTTCTTTGGCTTTTATTTGCAGTGTTCGGATTATATGCGGGACTTACTGACGGAGTTGAAAAAGCATACATTTCCGATGTTGCTCCACCTGAAATTCGAGCGACGGCCCTCGGTATGCATGCTACGGTTGTTGGCGTAATGACTCTTCCCGCGTCTGTTTTTGCAGGGTGGCTTTGGGAGGTGGTGGGATCAAGTACGCCTTTTTATTTCAGTGCTATAACCGCATTTGTGGCGACAATTCTCGTTTCAACGTACGTATATAGCTTTCAACAACGGACTTAATTTTTGTTGATCAAGTGCCTGGGAATACCCCAAATTTTTCATCCTTTCTCCCTCCCCAATTCCCAATCCCCCTATTTCCCAAGCCCCACGTCCTTTGCCCCATCCCAATCCTCATCCTGCAGCTAATTAAAAAGGATGGGGATAGGGATGGTTCA